>JAWVFS010000412.1:0-2785 GCA_033855795.1 Solirubrobacteraceae bacterium
CCACCCGCGCCTGCGCCCGAGTGCCGATGATCGGCGGCGGCGGGATCGGCGGCACGCCGCTCGAGCCGCCTCCGCCCGAGCCGCCGGAGCCGCTGCTCGTGTCGGGTGGCGGGACGTAGCCGCCGCCGTAGCGGACGCCGACCGCCTGGGCCCACTGGCCGTATTCGTGCGGATCCGGGTAGTAGTGGCCGACGAAGTTCTGGTCGCTTGTCCTGGCGGTGGCCCAGGCGGGCGCCGGCGGCACGAGGTTCCAGTTCACCGCGATACCGCGCTGCGTGGCGAGCTGGTCGATCAGGTCATAGCGCCGCCAACCGTCCTGGGGATAGGACGAGGGGTCGGCGGCATTGAAGCTCGGCTTGGTGTCAGCCGTTGGGCTCGGCGCGATGATGTTCCAGTACATCGACACCCGGATGCGGTCGACCCCGAGCCCGCGCAGCGTGTCGAGGGTCTGCGCGACCTGGCTGGGCGTGCGGAAGACCAGCAAAGTGTCGTCCTGGAACTGGGTCTCCTGGTCGGAGGCTGCGGATGCGCTCACGGGTGCGGCGAGCGCGGCCGCGACGGCGACGGTGACGGCGAGGAGGAGGGGGAGGGCGAGCCCGCGGCGGCGAGCGGTCACTTCGACGGTGTGGTGTTCGGTTTCGTGCCGCCGGTGCTGGGGGTCGGCGTCGTGGCGCGCGGGCGGGAGGGCGCCGGCGTGGGCGCGGTTGCCCCGGGGACGGTGCTGGGGGTGCTCGGCGTCGAGGAGCCCGTCTGCCCACGCCGGTTCTGCTCGGCCGTGGCCAGCGCGCGGGTGGCGGCGACGAAGTCGCGCTGGATCGCGGGCGAGCGGGGATCGAGGAAGAGCGCGGCGCGCAGCTCGTCGACCGCGGCGCGCGGCCGCTGCATGACGGTGAGCTCGTACTGGCCCAGGCGCTGCCAGGTGAGGGCGTTCGCGGGCTGCAGGCGCACGGCCTGCTGGAGCAGGCGTTCGGCGGCGCGGTGGCGGCCGACCGAGTCCTCGATCGTGGCCTGGTCGAACAGGGGCTCGACCGCGAGCGGATTGCGGTGCCGTGCCTTCGTCACGTTCACGTAGGCCGCCGACACATCGTTCCGAGACAGCGAGCTCAGCGCGGCGTTGGCGGCCTGGTCGGAACGCAGCGGCTGCCAGATCGTCCAGGCGGCGAGCAGCGCGCCGGCGACGAGCGCGCCGGCGATGGCGAGGCGCGCGCTCCAGCGCGTGCCGGGCACGCGCCCACCGCGCGGTGCGGTGAGCGGTCCGCGGCCGGCGACGTATCCCGCGCCGACGAGCGCGACCACGGCCGTGCCGGGTATGAACCACGTCCAGTCGACCAGCGAGTGAACGCCGAACACCAGCACACCGGCGATCAGCGTCAGCACGGCGAGCCGCTCCGGTGTGAACGGCAGGTCCCGGAACCCGGGCGCCGGCGCGGGCGGCCCGGCTGCGGTCGCCGGGGGCGGGCGTCGGCGGATCGCCCGCACCAGGGCGGCGGGCACCCGCGGGCGCGCGCCGCCGGCTCTTGCGGCGGCGAGCATCCAGGCCACGAGCGCGAACAGCGAGGCGGCCGCGCCCGCCAGCCCCAGCTCGGCCAGGTCCTGCACGACGTAGCCGTGCGCGTGGTGGGCCGCGACGGTGTCGGTGCGGAAGTGCGTGCGGGCGGTCGAGAAGGTGCCGGCGCCGGATCCGAGCACGGGCGCCTGCTGAAACACCTGCCAGGCCTCGTCCCAGTACTTGCCGCGGACGCTGCCGGCCTGAGTGAGGCGGGACGGGCTGTTGCCCGCGGCCGCGCTCGGGTCGGTGACCTGGTTCCACGCGTGCGTGATGCTGCCCTCCAGCCCGCGCTTGGAAGCGGTGAGCAGCGCGACGCCGGCCACCGGCAGCAGCGCGACGCCGACGATCAGGCCGATGCCCACGCGGCGGCGCAGGCCGGGACTCAGCGGTCGGCGGGCGGCACGGCGGTCGAGCAGCAGCGAGGCGGCGAAGAGCACCGCGATCATCACCACGAGGAAGACCCCGAGGAGGTGCCCGGCGTCGGCGCGTGTGGCCAGGCGCACGCCGTCCTTGGTGAGCCCGTCCTGCTGGAAGCCCCACGCCATCACGGCACCGGCGCCGAGTCCGGCGAGGCCCAGCACCGCGGCGCCGCGGATGCGGCGCGGGACGAGCACGAACCAGAAGGCGGCGCCCACGGCGGCGGCCAGCAGCGACGCGCGTGAGGTGGACAGCAGCATGGTCACGAGCATCAGCGCGAGCACGGGCGCCGCCAGCGCGCGCACGCGCCGGCCGCCCTCCCGGCGGGTGCCCAGCCACAGCAGCGCCGGCACCGCCAGTGCCGCCATCAGGCCGACGGCGTTCCAGTAGCCGAAGGGCTCGCGCAGGCGCCCGTAGACGTCGGCGCGGTTGAGCGAGTCGGGGAGCACCTTCGTCAGCAGCGCCCACCCGCACACGGCCAGGCACGCCATCAGCACCGCCGCGACGACCCACCCCGAGCCGCGCGGCGTCAAGCGCGCGAGCGCGACCGCGGCGCCGAAGGCGACGAGGTAGGCGAGCAGGAGATTCGCCTGCAGCCAGCTGTCCGACGGCTGCACCGACCAGATCACCGAGGCGGCCGTGAGTGCGGCCAGCACCGCGATGGCGGCGAGGCTGACCGCCCCCCACGCGCGCACCGGCGTCGGCGCGATCAGCGCCGCCACGCCGGCGACCAGCGCGCCGCCGAGCACGACGGCGATCTCCGTGGCCGTGGTGCGGTCGAGCGTGAGGCCGCCCTTGGCGCCGAAGGCGACGCCCGCG
>JAWVFS010000413.1:0-7236 GCA_033855795.1 Solirubrobacteraceae bacterium
TCGCGCGGCCAGCCGATGATCGTCCGCCCTTCCCTTGCCGTCACGTTGTGCGTCCTGGCCGTCTCCGCACTGCTGGTGACCGGCTGTGGGGACAGCAAGCCGTCCTACTGCTCGAAGGCCGACCAGCTCGAGCTCGCCGTGAAGGACCTCGGCGACATCGATCTGTCCAAGGGCGTGACCTCCGTGACCTCGGCGGCGTCGAAGGTCGAGAGCAGCGCGACCGCCGCGGTCGACGCCGCCAAGGCGGACTTCCCCAACGAGACCGGCCGGATCGACTCGTCGGTCTCGACCCTGAAGACGGCGGTCGACCAGCTCCCGTCCTCGCCCTCGACGGCGCAGATCGCCACCCTCGCCCTCGACATCAAGTCGGCGGTCGACGCCGTCGACGGCTTCGTCAGCCAGACGAAGAAGAAGTGCGGGTAGCGACCCTCTAGAGCGCGGCGATCGCCTCGGCGATCGGCGTCCTACCCTCGAGCACCTCGAACGTCCGCCCGATCGTGGAGGGCGGATCGAGCACGGCCAGCAGCACGGCCGCGGTGTCTGCGCGGGTGATCGATCTTCCCCGCGCTCCGCTGCGTCCCAGGCTCTCGGCCGCCTCCACCCGACCCGTGCCGGGGTCGTCTGTGAGGCCACCCGGGCGCACGATCGTGAACTCGAGGCCGCTGGCCATGAGCGCGGCGTCGGCTTCGGCCTTGGCCTGCTGGTAGACGCGCATCGGCCCCGCGGCCGATTCCGGATCGCCCGCGCCCATGGCGCTCACCATCACGTAGCGGGGGACGTGGTTGGCCTTGGCTGCCTCGATCAGCTTCAACGCACCGCCCAGGTCGACCGTCCGCTTGCGGTCCGGGCCGCTGCCGGGGCCGGCGCCGGCGGCCATCACGACAGCGTCGGCACCGGCCACGAGCGGCGTGATGCTCTCGTGCTCGACGTCGCCGACCACGGGCTCGGCGCCGATTGCCCTCAGGTCGTCGGCGTGGTCGGGGTTGCGCACGATCCCGCGCGCGACGTCGCCGCGGGCCGCCAGCCGCGCGAGCAGCTGACGTGCGATCTGACCGTGGCCTCCGAGTACGACGACGTCCATCGCGTCAGAGCCTCTCACACGCGGACGATAGTTGCTCGCGCAAGCGTTCTGTGCTTATAATGCATGCGCACGCATCTTTCTATCGAGCAACGTCTTCCTCCGGGAGGTGGAGACATGAACATCGGACTTCTCGTCCTTCGGATCGTCGTCGGCCTGTACTTCGTGGGCCACGGCGCGCAGAAGCTCTTCGGGGTGGTCGGAGGGCACGGGCTGACCGGTACCGGCCAGTTCTTCCACCAGATGGGCATGCGCCCGGGCCGGCTCAACGCCTTCGCGGCCGGCGCGGCAGAGCTCGGCGCCGGCGTGCTCCTGGCGCTCGGCCTGCTGACGCCGGTGGCCGCGGCCCTGGTGATCGCGGTGATGATCGTGGCCATTGCGACCGTCCACCTGAGCAAGGGGATCTGGACCGCCGACGGCGGCTTCGAGCTGAACCTCGTGTACATCGCCGTCGTGTTCGCGCTCGCGGGCGTGGGCGCCGGTGACTGGTCGCTCGACCACGCCCTCGGCCTCGACATCGCGGGCACGGACTGGGCGATCGGCGCGCTCGGGGTCGGCATTCTCGGCGCACTCGGGCCGCTCGCCCGCCGCGCGCTCGAGCGGCGCTCGACCGGCCACGGCGCCTCGGCCACCACGGCCTGAGCCCAACGAAGACGCACGACGGGCCCGGCGCGATCGCCGGGCCCGTCGTGTGCGTTGGGGGGAGAAGCGGCGGTTCAGGCGGTGGGCTGTCGGCGCGCAGCCAGTCTCCGCGGCCGGCTGGGTGAGGGACCGACCGCGCGGGCCGGGAAGTCGAGCTGAGCGGCGCGCATGCGCAGCAGGCCCACGATGGCGGCCGACGGCCGGAATGGGTCGGCGATCGCGCCGTGGCCGCTGATGGCCACGGCGGCCCAGAGCTCGCCGTCGACCTCGGCGACCAGCAGGTCGCCCGCGGGGACCCGCCCGCAATCGAGTGCGGCGAGTCGCGCCAGCGCGGCGGCGTCGGCGGGATGGGCGCGCCGCATGGTCACCTGCTCGGGTCCTGACGGAACAGCCGTGTGACGCCTGTGTCGAAACAATCTCATTACATTTGCCCCCGGATACCTCTTTGTGCGACAATCATCGCCGGTTAAGGGCACACTATCGACCCGAAAACGGCTGTCAATGTCATACAAACTTGATTTGTCTGCGCTCGAGGGCCTCGACCGCTCCGAGCACGGCGGCATTGCCCGCCAGCTCGCCGACTTCTTCGTCGAGGCGATCGACGGAGGCCGCCTCGAGCCCGGCGACCAGCTCCCCCCGACACGCGAGCTGGCGGCCGCCGCCGCCGTCAACCACCTGACCGCGGCGCGCGTCTACCGGCGACTCGCCGAGCTCGGCTATGTGACCGCCAGCGTCGGGCGTGGCACGTTCGTCTCGGCGCGCGCCGCTGCGGCGGCGGAGACCGGGGACGGCGAGTGGCAGTCCTACGTGCTCCCCGAGCGGCGCATGTCCTACGCCGCCGAGGTGCTGCCCGACTCCTTCCGCACCGCCCAACAGGAGGACATCATCTCCCTGGCGGTGGGCTGGCCCACGCCGAAGCTCTATCCCGTCCGTGAGCTGCGCGGGATCGTCGACGAGGTGCTCGCCGACGCGGGCGGTCGCGCGCTGAGCTACCTCAACGCCGAGGGCCTGCCCGAGCTGCGCGAGGAGCTGGCGCGCCGCGGCGCAGCCGCCGGGTTCGCGAGCTCGGCCGAGGAGATCATCGTCACCTCGGGAGCCCGCCAGGGCGTCGATCTCGTCGCGCGGTCGGTACTCGCTCCCGGCGACGTGGCCGTGGTCGAGTCGCCGACCTTTGCCGGCGTCCTCACCTCGCTCGAGAACACGGGCGCACGGGTGATCGGCATCCCGGTGGACGAGGACGGCTTCGATGTCGACGCGCTCGAGCGGGTGCTCGCTCGCCACGAGGTGAAGCTCTGCGCTCTCCAGCCCGCGTGCCACAACCCGACGGGGCGGGACCTGGTCGCCCCCCGCCGCGAGCGGCTACTAGAGCTCGCCCAGGAGCGCTCGTTCTTCGTGCTCGAGGACGGCGTGTACGCCACGCTGCGCTATGAGGGGAATGAGCCCCCGCGCCTCCGGGGCGGGGCCGCCGCCCACGTGATCTACGTCGACTCGCTCTCGAAGACCGTCGGCGGCGGCCTGCGCATCGGCTGGATCGCCGCCCGCGGCCCGATCCTCGGTCGCCTGGCCACGTTGAAGATGGATACGGACATCCACACCAGTGCGCTGGACCAGCACATCGCCGCGCGCTACCTCTCGGCCGGCCACCACGACCGCCAGCTCGAGCGCGCGCTGCCGTACTACCGCGAGCGCCGCGATGCGCTCATGACCGCCCTGGAGCGGCATCTCGCCGGCGAGTTCCGTGCTACGCGGCCGGCGGGGGGTCACCACGTGTGGGTCACGCTCAACCGGCCGGTACCCGAGCGCGCCCTCTACAACGAGGCGCTTCGGCACGGGATGACGTTCACGCCCGGTGGTGCCATGATGGTCGAACCCGGCCCGCACACCTCGTTGCGGCTCTCCTTCGGCCTGTTGGACCCCGAGGAGCTGGACGAGGGCGTCCGGCGGCTCGCCGTGGCGCTCCGGGCGGTCCGGCGGTACGACCGTCTTGGCGCCACGGCTCCCATCTCCTGAGCGCCGGCCGTAACTCTCGAGCCCGCGGGGGGTCAGTTTGGGGGTGCGGGGTACGACCCCATGTTCGCGCTCGCTGCGCCCCGAAATAGTTGACAGGGCAACTAAAGATCCGTACAATCCCTATAGCAACAGTAGGATTTATGTCAGGAAAGTAGGCACCTTGAACACGAACGAAAACCCCACCGTGATCCTCGACCAAGAGGACGCCCAGGAGCGCGACGAAGCGATTCGCCCGGAGCGGGTGGAGCTGCACTCCGGCGCCGCGGTCGACGCGGCGACCGAGGTCAGCCAGGACTCCGTCTCCCATCTGCTCGCCGAGTCGCGGCGCTGGCCCCTGCTCACCGCCGACGAGGAGATCGAGCTCTCGCAGCGTTTCGAGCGCGGCGACCTCTCGGCGAAGGAGCGCATGATCAACTCCAACCTGCGGCTGGTGGTGTCCAACGCCCGGCGCTACCAGGGTCAGGGCCTGCCGTTCCCGGACCTCGTCCAGGAGGGCATGCTCGGCCTCATCCGCGCCGTCGAGAAGTTCGACTGGCGTCGCGGATACCGCTTCTCCACCTACGCCACGCTGTGGATCCGCCAGGCGATGCAGCGCGGGCTCGAGAACAGTGGCCGCACGATCCGCCTGCCCGTCCATGTGGGCCAGCGGGCGCGCAAGGTCGCGCGCATCGAGCGCGAGCTGACCACCCGGCTGGGCCGCGAGCCCGCCGAGGAGGAGATCGCCGAGGAGGCGGAGCTGACTCTCGAGCAGGTCATCGAGGTCAAGTCCGCGAGCCGCTCGGTCACCTCGCTCGACCAGACGGTCGGCGACGGCGACACGTCGCTGGGCGCGCTGATCCCGGCGGACGAGGGCAGCCCGGAGAACACGGCCGAGGACGCCGCCCGCCGCGAGGCGGTGGAGCGCGCCCTGGCCACGCTGCCCGAGCGTGAGCGCAACGTCATCGAGCTGCGCTTCGGCACGGGCGAGGAGGCTCCGCAGTCGCTGGCCGAGGCCGGCAAGCGGCTCGGCATCTCCCGTCAGCGCACGCAGCAGCTGGAGGCGCAGGCGCTCCAGCGCCTGGCCGGGCGGCCGGAGCTGGCCGCCCTGCGCGAGGCGGCCTGACCCGCCGTCAGACCGCCCGCCTGCGCGGGCGCTCGCGGCCGTCGTCGGACTCCGGCGGCGGCCGCCCCGCGACGGGCCGGCCACCGCGCCACCAATACACGCAGAACCACACGTAGAGGACCAGCAGGGCCGCGACGAGGATCGCCCAGCCGGCGCCGAGTCCCAGGATGGTGAAGGCCAGGATGGAGTGCATCCGACCAGTCAGCATGGCCGCCCCAGCTAAAGCCTCTCTCAGTGCTGTATTGGGCGCCCGGATACGCTGCGTCGCCGTGGCCGACGTCGAACACGAGAAGCGCGTGGCGGCCGAGGCGGCGGCCGCGCTGGTCGACGACGCCTCGACCGTCGGCCTGGGCACCGGCTCGACGGTGGCCTACCTGCTCCCGGCGCTGGCGGCGCGCGGTTTGAGCCTGCGCTGCGTGGCGACGTCGCCGCGGACCGAGGCCGCGGCGCGCGAGCTGGGGATCGACGTTCGGCCGTTCGCGGGGGTCGAGCGGCTCGACATCGCGATCGACGGCGCCGACCAGATCGCGCCCGACGGGTGGATCGTGAAGGGCGGGGGCGGCGCCCACACCCGGGAGAAGATCGTCGCCGCGGCCGCCGACCGCTTCGTGGTGATCGCGTCCTCGAACAAGACGGTTGAGGTGCTGAAGGCCCCGATTCCGCTCGAGCTGCTCGCCTTCGGCCTCGACGCGACGCTCGCCGAGCTGGGCCGCACCGAGCTGCGCGACGCGGACCGCAGCCCCGACGGCGGTGTGATCGCCGACTACCACGGTGCGATCGAGGACCCGGCGGCGCTCTCGGCCCGTTTCGACGCCTCGCCCGGCGTGGTTTCCCACGGCCTGTTCCCTCCGGCGATGACGGCCGACGTGCTGATCGCGCGCGGGGAAGAGGTCGAGCACCGCGTGCTCGTGCCGCCCTCGTCGTAGCCGCTACCCTCGAACCACCCGTCCGAAGGAGTCCACGCGCATGCGACTGGAAGGCATCCACCACGTCACCGCGATCACCGGCGACGCCCCGCGTAACGTCGACTTCTACACCCGCGTGCTCGGGCTGCGGCTCGTGGCCAAGACCGTCAACCAGGACGACCCGAGCGTCTACCACCTCTTCTACGCGAGCGAGACCGGCAAGCCGGGCTCGGAGCTCACCTTCTTCGAGTACCCCGGGGCCGTGCCCGGCCGCGCGGGCGCCGGCATGGTGCACCGCATCATCTCCCGGGTCGGCTCGACCGAGGCGCTCGACTTCTGGACGAGCCGGCTGGAGGGGGAGGGCATCGCGGTCGATCGCGACGGTGACCGGCTGCGCTTCGACGACTTCGAGGGCCTCGGGCACGAGCTCGTCGTCTCGGATGCGGACGAGCCGCTCAGGGCCCAGCACCCCGAGGTCCCGCCGGAGTTCGCGCTGGGGGGCTTCGACGGCGTGCGGGCGTACGCGAACGACCCCGCCCAGTCCGGGCGCCTGCTCGAGGGCGTGCTCGGCGGCCAGGGGGCCGGCGACGCGGCCTGGGAGCTGCGCGGCGAGCGGCGCGGGTCGACGATCTCCTACGACCCGCCGCCGGCCGAGCCCGGCCACCAGAGCGCGGGCACGGTGCACCACGTCGCCTGGGGCACGACCGTGGAGGAGCATCCCAAGTGGCTCAACCGGCTCGCCGACTCCGGCGTTCGCTCCACGCCGATCATCGATCGCTTCTACTTCCACTCGATCTACTTCCGCGAGCCCAGCGGCGTGCTGTTCGAGATTGCCGACGACGGTCCCGGCTTCACGGTCGACGGCCCGGTCGAGGAGCTCGGCTCGAAGATCATCCTGCCGCCGTTCCTGGAGGACCGCCGCGAGCAGATCGAGTCGCGGCTGACGCCGCTCCCCGACCCGCGCGGCGAGGCCGTCTCCTAGAGGTCGAGTCAAGCCGGGGCGCTCGGGAGCCGATGGCTCCTGTGAGCCCATGCCCGCGCACACGAACTCCGAGGCCTCGCCCGCCGGCAGCGCGCCGGCCCAGGACCTCCGCTGGATGGGGGTCGGCCAGTCCGACGATCCCGATCCGACCGCGGCCGGCCGCGCGGCCGTGCAGGGCGCGATCCAGGGCCCCGACCCGCAGCTGCTCATCGTCTTCAGCTCGACGGCGTATGACCTGCCCGAGCTGCTGCGCGCGATCGAGCAGGCGGGGCAGGGGGCGGCGCTGGTGGGTTGCTCCACGGCCGGTGAGATCGCCGCCGGCAACGTCGGCGACGCGAACGTCGTCGTCATGGCGCTCGGAGGCTCCGGGTTCTCGGTCGCCACGGCGGCCGCAGCCGGCGCCTCCTCGCGGTTGCGCGAGGCCGGCGCCGAGGCGGCTGCGTGCCTGGCTCGCACCGAGGAGCGCGCGCACCGCGTCCTGCTCCTGCTGACCGACGGCCTCGCCGGCGACCAGCAG
>JAWVFS010000414.1:0-10908 GCA_033855795.1 Solirubrobacteraceae bacterium
TCTACGCCTACCCGTCCGACCAGGCCGACCGCTTCAACACCTACAGGTCGGTGGTCCAGGAGCAGATCAAGACGATCAGCGGTCTCGTGTACGCGACCAGCGGCCAGCTGCGGTCGCTGCGCGTCGACCTCGGGACGTCGTGCGGCGGCGCCTACGTCGACATCCAGACCGTCCCGCTCCCGCACACGCTCGACTATTACCGCGCGTACGGGGTCAACGGCTCGCCCTCGCGCTTCGATGAGATCGTCAACGACGTCGCGGCGGCGCTCGGCTCGTCCGGGCAGCGCCGCAACGCGCTCGTGTACGCCGACTACCTCGGCGCGACGAACATCGACGGATCGTCGTTCGGCGCCGCTGGCCAGGCCGAGCTGATCACCGGTCCGCCGGGTGTCTCCGACCAGCCCGGCTCGGGCAACCCGCACAACACGGGCGGCCTGTATGCGGTCGCCTACGGCGTGGGGCGCACGTACTTCACCTCCAACAGCCAGGCGTTCGGCGACGAGGTGCCGCTGCACGAGATCACCCACACGCTCGGCGCCGTGCAGGACTCCGCGCCGCACAGCTCCCAGGCCGGCCACTGCTACGACGAGTCCGACGTCGAGTGCTACAACGACGGCGGGAGCTACTTCGCCAACGGCGGCTCGACCGTCGCGGCCTGCTCGGACAGCTCCCACGAGGTCTACGACTGCAGCCTCGACGACTACTTCAACCCGAGCCCGGCGCCCGGCAGCTACCTCGCCACGCACTGGAACCTGTTCAACTCGGCCTTCCTGTGCGACGCCGCCAGCTGCGGAAGCGTGGCGACGGGCGGCGGTGGACCCCCGACCTCCCCCGCGCCGCCCCCGACGACGGTCGTGAACCCGGCGCCGACCGCGACGACCCCGAAGAGCAGCGCCGCCTTCACGCTCGGGACCCTGGCGCGCGCCGTCAGCCTCGTGCGCGCGACGGTGCGCGTGGCCGTACGGACGCGCCAACCGTGGCCCACCCTGCGGATCGGGCGCGCGGCCTGCCCCAACGTGTGCCGCGGCGCGGTGTCGGTGTACGTGCTGCGCGGCCACGGCGTGCGCCACGCCCTCCGCCTCGGCCGCGCCTCCTTCTCGCTCCTGCCGGGCAGGTCCAGCGAGCTCCGCATGGCGATCCCGATCAGGGTGCTGCGCCTGCTCCAGCGGCACGGCAGGCTCAACGCGTCGCTCACCCTGACGGCCAACCGCGCGACGGTGACGCGCCGGTTCGTGTTGCGAGCCGCCTGAGGCGCCCTGCCGCGCGGCCGTATGCTGCGCGGCGATGACGTGGGAGCCTGAGCTCGAGGAGCTGCGCCGGCGCGAGGCGATGGCCCGCGAGCTGGGCGGGCCCGAGCGCGTGGAGCGCCAGCACGCGAGCGGACGCCTGACAGTGCGGGAGCGCATCGAGCGGCTGTTCGACGCGGGCACGTTCCACGAGACCGGCGCGCTGGCCGGCAGCGCGGAGTACGGCGCCGACGGCGAGCTCGAGTCCTTCGTTCCCGCGAACATGGTGGTGGGAACGGGACGGATCGAGGGCCGTCGCCGCGTCGTTCAGGCCGACGACTTCACCGTCCGGGGCGGGGCGGCGGACGCCGCCATCTGGCAGAAGATGGTGTGGCCCGAGCGCGCGGCGCACGACCTGCGCCTGCCGTTGGTGCGGCTCGTCGACGGGACGGGCGGCGGCGGCAGCGTCAGGACGCTCGAGCAGATGGGGTTCTCCTACGTGCCGCCACTCCCGGGGTTCGAGCTGCTGGTCGAGAACATGAACCGGGTCCCGGTCGTCGCGGCGGCGCTGGGTCCGGTCGCCGGGCTGGGCGCCGCCCGGGTCGTGTGCAGCCATTTCTCCGTGATCGTGCGGGACACGGCGCAGCTGTTCGTGGCCGGCCCGCCCGTGGTGGCGGCGGCGATGGGCGAGTCGCCGGACAAGGAGGCGCTGGGCGGCGCGCGGGCGCAGACGCGGGCGGGCGCGGTCGACAACGACGCGGTCGACGAGGACGACGCCCTGGATCAGCTGCGGCGGTTTCTCTCCTACCTGCCCGACAACGCCTGGGAGGCGCCGCCGATCGCCGCCTCCACCGACCCGCCGGAGCGCCGCGAGGAATCACTGCTCTCGATCGTGCCGCGCAACGAGCGGCGCCCGTACGCGATGCGCGACGTGCTCGACGCGGTGATGGACCGCGGATCGCTGTTCGAGCTGGGCGCGCGCTACGGCCGGCCCGCGATCACGGCGCTCGCGCGGCTCGACGGCCGTCCGGTCGGCGTGATCGCCTCGGACCCGAAGCACTACGGGGGCGGGATCACCGGCGACGCGTCGGACAAGCTCGCGCGCTTCGTCGACACCTGCGACCAGTTCCACCTACCCGTGGCCAACTTCGTGGACGTCCCCGGCTTCGTGATCGGGACCGAGGCCGAGCGCGCCGGCACGATCCGCCGCGGCTCGCGGGCCCTCTTCGCCGTGCATCAGGCCACCGTCCCGTGGGTGTCCGTGCTCGTGCGCAAGGTGTATGGGGTGGCCGGCGCGGGGCACGGCGACGGCTCGCGCCTGAACCTCCGCTACGCCTGGCCCTCGGGCGCCTGGGGCTCGCTGCCGATCGCGGGCGGGCTCGAGGCCGCGTACAAGCGCGAGCTGGAGGCCGCCGAGGACCCGGAGGCCCTGCGAGCCGACATCGAGCGCCGGCTCAGCGCGGTGCTCTCGCCGTTCCGCACCGCCGAGCGCTTCTCCGTCGAGGAGATCATCGATCCGCGCGACACGCGACCGCTGCTGTGCGAGTGGGCCTCCCGCGCACACGAGCTGATCCGGCATGAGCTCGCGGCGGGCCCGAAGGCGCGCGGCGTGCGGCCCTAGCGGCCGCTCAGCAGCGCGTGCAGCGAGGTCCAGCCGGGATCGCAGGCCGGCCGCAGCATCCGGTCGATGGCGACGCCGCGGTACGTCCCCGAGACCAGGGCCTGCGGCGACCCTCGGACCAGGGCAAGCGGACAGGGACGGCGCGGCGGATCGAGCGCGTGCGGCTTTGCGGCCAGCTCGGCGCACGCGACGGCCGGCCGCGGGTGATTCCCGCCCGGCGGCGCGCAGGTGAGCGTCCACGTGGTGCGCGCTGCGCCGGCGGAGCCGTGGGGGAAGTAGGTGATTCGGAGCCTCGCGGCCGGACCGGGTGTCGTCGTGGCCGTCGTGGGTGGCTGCGACGCTGCGCTCGGGGTCGGCGTCGCGGCCGACTTCCCATTGGAGCCGCAGGCCGATGTCGCTACGGCCACGAGCCCGACCGCGAGGAGGGCCGGGCCGCGGGCGCTCACCGCTTCGGCTTCGGGGCGCGCTCGAGCCAGACCGATCGCTCAACCGCCGCACTCCCCGCGGCGGCCTGCGTCACCACCGCCCTCGTCCGGACCCGCACGTGCACGTGATCGCGCAGCAGCGTAGACGCGAGCCGGACGAGGCGGAGGCGAACGGTCACACTGTGCTGCGCCGCGATCGAGAATCGCGCGGTTCCGAGCAGGACGGTGCGTGAGCCGCTGCGGCGGGGCGCGCTCGCGGGCACGACCACGTAGATCCGGAGCGTGCCGGCGCAGCGCACGCGGGAGCTGCACGTCACGCGCACCGTCGTCGCGCGTGAGGACGAGAGGATCAGGCGCTGGGACGGGATGAGCACACGTGCGCGCGGCGCCGGCGCGGTGAGTCCGGCGCTCGGGAGCGTCGTCGGCGATGCGAACACGGGTGCAACGCCGCCGCCCGCGGTGGACCCGCCACCGGTCGTGGTGCCTCCGCCAGGCGGCGCGCCACTGGAGGCCTGGGTGACCGTGACCGAATGCTGGGCCTGGCCGGTGGCTCCGTCGTTGTCGGTCACCGTGAGGGTGACGGTGTAGGTGCCGGCGTTCGCGTAGACGTGCGACGTGGTCTCACCGCTCCCTGTGGCACCGTCTCCGAAGTTCCAGGCATAGCCGGTCACGGAGCCGTCGGGGTCGTTCGAGCCGGTGCCGTCGAGGGCGACGCTCTGGCCGGTCGTCGGGGAGCCGGGTGTGAACGTGAACGACGCAGACGGCGGAACGTTCGAGGAGCCGCCGACGGTGATCGTGTGCGTGACGCTCCCCGTCGCCCCGTCGTTGTCGGTGACGGTCAGCTTGACCGTGTAGCTGGCGGCCGTTGCGTAGGAGTGCGTCGGCTTGGCACCGCTGCCCGTCGTGCCGTCGCCGAACGTCCAGCTATAGCTAGTGACCGTCCCGTCGGAGTCGCTCGACGCGCTCCCGTCGAAGGACACCGATTGGCCGGTGGCCGGGGAGGACGGCGAGGAGGTGAACGACGCGATCGGGGCGTGGTTGGTCATCGTCAACACGCAGCCGTGTGACGCGTTGCTCCACTCCTGCTGTAGGTAGTAGTGGCCGCTGTTGATCAGCTGGTTGTGCTGGCTACCGTTAGAGCCGCCGAGGGCGGTGCCGAAGTTCCACGCGCACTTGTCCCCGTTCTCGTTGCCCGAGCTGTCCCACCAGGCGGTGCCGAGGGGATCGGTGATCGCCTCGTTGTGCTCGTGGCTGATGAGGTTGATGGTCGAGTCGGCGACATCGCCGTTGGGTTGCTCGCCCGAGTCGCAGTTCGGGTTCCCGGCGTAGGGCTGGTTCGCGTACAGCGTCTCGCCCGCTCCGAAATCGAAGTCGCTGTGGTACGCGCAGTAGTCGGTGTAGGCGCAGCTGCTCGGGCCAGAGCCGAAGCAGCTACCGACGCCCTGCGGCGTCATCACGAGGTAGAGATCGCCGAGTCCGCGCGGCAGGCCCTTGGCGGCGACCACGTGATCGACCTCGGCCTGGATCTGGGCATCGCTGAGGCAGACGCTGGTCCCCGCGACCGTGTCCGTGCAGCCACTCGCCGGGTACGGATCGGTGGCGACGATGCTGCCGGCAAACGTCGAGTTGTACGCGGCGTTGCCGCTGCCGTCCGTGTACTGGACGTCGCTCGCGTAGACGTTGCTGTGCTTCCCGCTGTCGGCCGCGACGTCGGCCAGGTACTTGTTGATCAGCGACTTGTACGTCGAGGTCGTGCTGAACCCGGACGGCTCCCAGTAGATCGTGTGCGTGCGATTCGTGTGCATCACGGGTCCGCCGTGGTATGTGAGGTTGCTCGCCGCGAGGGGTGCCTGGGGACTCGCCTTCCCCTGGCCCCGACCCGCGTGCACCAGGCCGAGGAACTTCCCCTTCGGGTTGTGCTGCGGCGCGGCGGCGGCGCTGCCGACCCCGGTCGCCCACGCGGCGATGATCACGACCGCGGCCGCGAGCGCGGCGCGCCACACCCGCCGGCGCCCGGCGCGTGCCTGACCTACCCCCGTTCCGTGCCGAGCCATCAGCGTCAAGTGGAATCCGATCCCCGGCAACGAGGATAGCGCCGGATGGCGCGAAAACCGCTGGATCTTGCGTGCTGGCGCTGACGGCCTGACGACCGTGGATACTGCGACCGTGGTGTTGGTGAGGAAGCTGCAGGGTTGGCGCGCGGCGCTGGCCGTGCTGGTCATCGCCGCGGTCGCGATCCCCGGCGTGGCGCTGGCGCTGACCCCGAACAACTCACCCGACGCCAGCCTGCCCGGCTCCGGCCCCGCCCCGATCCCGGTGGCCGAAGAGCCGCCGCTGCCGCCTCCGCGCCCCCACCTGGTCGAGCCCCAGGCCGGGGTGACCGCCGACCAGCAGCCCGCCGTCGATCCCTCGCAGCTCGAGGGCACCCCGTCGGCTCCCCGGGAGATCCCGCCCTCCGACAAGGAGGCGCGCGCCGAGCTGGCCCAGCTCGAGGAGCTCCAGCTCGGATCGTTCGACTCGCGCGCGGCCACGTCGGGCTTCCACCAGAGCATCGCCTCGGTCTACACCGACTACGGCCTCGGGATCGCCTGCGGCGGCGTACTGCACCGCGGCCAGCTCGGCGTCGCCCACAAGACCGCGCCCTGCGGCACGCTGATCACGTTCCGCTACGGCGGCCGCCAGATCACGGTGCCGGTGATCGACCGCGGCCCGTACATCGCCGGCCGCGAGTGGGACCTCACCGGCGCCGCCGCGCAGGCGCTCGGCTTCCCGGGCCTCGGGACCATCGAGTGGGCCGTGGCGCACGGTCGGGCAAGCGGCGGCTAGGACGCGTGACCGGGCGGCATGCCGCCCTCCTGGGTGTCGACTCGGCCGCGCCGGCTCCGGCTCGTAAACAACGAGCCTCCGCCTGCCCCGACCATGTGAACGGGCGGCTTCGCCGCCCTCCTGGCCCCGGCAGCTCCGGGCCTGCAAACAGCAGGCCCTCCGCTGCGCGGGGCGGTCAGTACCGCTTCGCGGTAGCCGTGGGGGCCCCTAGCCGATTGGTCGCCGTTAGCGCACGATGCGGAACGAGCCCCGCATGAACGGATGCACGCGGCAGAAGTACGTGTACGTCGCCGGGGCGAGGTTCGAGGGCGTGTTCCACTGCTTGCGACCCGCCGCCGGGTTGGCCCCGGGCAAGGCAAAGCCGCGCGGGGCGAACCCGAGCTGGCCGGAGTCGAATCCCGCGTTGCCGTTGGCGAGCGGGTACGAGATCCCGGTCGTCAGGTTGCAGGGCGCGCGACAGGCGGTGATCGAATGCCAGATCGTCTGGCCCGCGTCGGCGTTGACGAACCGCAGGCTCTGGCCCCGGCGGATCGTCGGCGGGTTGCGGGCCGCGCCGGGCAGGCTGAGGTCGCCGGCGCGGTAGCGGAAGTCGCCGATGTTGATCGTGTCGTTGGGAGGGGCCGGGCCGTTGGGCAGCGTGCGCGGGTCCACCAGCGGTGGTCCGGTGCCCCCGTGGTGGTTGTTCTCCGGCAGGTGGCCGTGGGTGATGTGACCGTTGAGCGGGAGGGCGCGGCTGAACGGGTCCACGCCGGTCTGGTCATCGGCCATGTAGACGATCATGATCCCCATCGCCTCGTACCAGGCCGCGCTCCGGCTGTCGTACGTCGCGCTCACGCGCAGGGTGTCTCCCGGGCGCACGCGTACGCGCCAGGTCGACGGCGTCGCGGTCATCGCCATGTCCCAGGAGATCGGCCCGCTGGGATCCCAGTACTTCGCCACCGAGCGGAAGAGCCGGACCGAGTGAGCCCGGCTGCCGCGGACGGGGCCGGCGCGCCCCCGGGGCGCGCGCGCCGCCGTGGCTCCCGGCCGCACGACCTCGAGGTCCGTGAAGAGGCCGCCCGGATGGACGTGCCCCGCGGTCGACACCAGCGTGCCGGCGCGGTCCACCCTCCACTCGTTGAGCTTCGGTCCGCCGCCGTAGGGGTTGCGCGCCTGGTCCGGGTACGTGAACAGGTGGTTGCGACCCGCGCCCTTCTTGACATCGAAGACCGGGTACGCGTGGCCGGCCTGCACGTCCATCCACACCGGCCGTACGGCCTTCATGCGGCGCCCGAGCGCGGATGCGGCGGGTACGAAGTCCACGTCGTAGGTCAGGTAGACCTTGTCCGGGGTCGGCGTGAGGTTGTGGATCATGTAGTTCATGAGCCAGCGGTCCGTGCCGCGGTTGAAGTACCCGTAGGGCATCGGCAGCTGGAGCGTGGTCTTCTCCTCGCCGGCGGCGGCGAACGGCTGGACGGGGAAGCCCGCGAAGGGCGTGTTGATCGGCGACTGAGAGACGTTGAGCCACACGCCGTGGTGGAGGTGGAGCACGTCCACGCGCGGGACCGACCCGTCGAGGCGGCGAAGATTCGGCGTGAACTTCGTGATGTAGCCGTCGACGTTGGGCTTCTCGGAGATCGGCCCGGCGGTGTTCACGTTGGTGCCGGGCGTGATCGTGATCGGCCCGAAGCGGTAGTGAAGATGCTGTACCCCGGAGGCGGCATCCGCGCCCGCGGGCAGCGCCAGCGCCCCTGCAAGTAGGGCGGCGGCCAGCGCGATGTGGGCGCGTGCATTCACGTCAGTGCACAGGCGCCTCCCCTCAACGAGGGTACCCCATGCCTGTTAGGCGGGCTCCGACTCCGGCTTGGCGGCGGGCTCGGGGGCCACGGTCCGGCGGCGCAGCCGGAGCCGGCCGCCGACGAAGAACAGCGCGATCAGGAAGCCGACCAGGGCGAGTGCGGCATCGAGCAGCAGCGCACTGTGGAAGCCGGCGGCGAACGCCTCGCGCACGATCTGCATCACCTGGTCGGCGCTCTTCGTCGTGAAGTCGGACAGCGCCTGCTTGGCCGAGTCCGTCCCCGCCAGGATCCCGTGGATCGCGTTCTGCGAGCGGTCGGGCACGCCCGGGCCCACGTCGTCGGCCAGGCTCGTGTGGATGCCCGAGGTGAAGACGCTGGTGGTCAGGCCGAGCCCCACCGAGCCGCCGGCGATCTGGAACATGTACACCAGGCCGCCGGCCAGGCTCGAGCGTTCGGGCCCCACCGCGGTCACGCCGGCCGTCGTCGCCGACGAGTAGAACAGGCCGAGGCCGATCCCGAGCACGACCATCCCCGGCACGAGGGAGCCCAGGGTCGAGTCCGAGTGCGCGAAGGAGAGCAGGAACGGCCCGATCGCGACACACGCCGCGCCTACGGAGATGATGAGCTTGGCCCCGAGGCGGTTGTACAGCGGCCCGGCCACGAAGGAGCTCAGGGCGAACATCCCCATCATCGGCATCAGGCCGAGCCCCGCCTCCACCGGCGTGTAGCCGAACAGCTTGATCATGAACTGCGGCAGGTAGAGCAGCGACGCAAAGAACGTGGCCGACATCATCAGGATGGCCAGGCACGACATCGAGAAGCTCGTGTTGCGGGCGACGTCCGGTGGGATCAGCGCGCTGCTTCCCATCCGCCGCTCGATCATCACGAACACGGGCAGCAGGACGACGAAGGTCGCCAGCAGGGCGATGATCCGCGGGTCGCCCCAGCCCCAGTCCGTGGCCTGGTCCAGCGCCACCAGGAGAGCGATGAGCGCCACGGACAGGGTGGCGATGCCGGCGTAGTCGATGCGCTCGTCCTCGGTTCGTGTCTCGGTCTGGTGCATCTTCCACAGCGTCACGAGAACGGCGAAACCGGCGATCGGAATGTTGGCGAAGAAGATCCAGCGCCAGCTCAACAGATCGGTGAGCGCGCCGCCCAGCAGCGGGCCGATGACGTTGCCCAGCCCGGCGGCTCCGAGGATCAGGCCGCCCGCCAGCCCGGCCTTCTCCTCGGGAAGCGCCGCGTAGGTCATGCCGAGGATGGCCGGCCACATCAGCGCGCCGCCGATGCCCATGAGGCAGCGGGCGGCGATCAGCCAGTCGATGTCCTGGGCCGCGCCGCCGGCGATCGAGAAGACGGTGAAGATCCCGGCGCCGACGAAGAACATGCGCCGGCGCCCGAACAGGTCCGCCAGCCTTCCGCCCGCGACGATCAGCATCCCGAACACGAGCGCATAGGCGTTGACCACCCACTGCACGGTGGACACCTGGGCGTCGAAGTCCTTCTCGATCTGCGGCAGCGCCACGTTGAGGGCCGAGAAATCGTTGGCCAGGATCAGCACCCCGAGGCCCATGGCGACGAGCGGCATCACCGGAATCCGGGAGGTGGATCGGCTCGTCGACTCCATGCGCGCCCATCTCTACGACGAAGGCCTGTGCGAATCCTCCAAGAACCGGCCCTCTGTGCCGATATAAAGCGGGTGACACCGCCGCTTCGCCAGCGCCTCGGTCTCGCGCCGGACCCCCGGTCGCCGCGCCAACGTCATGGCGATCGCGGCCTGAT
Organism: Solirubrobacteraceae bacterium; assembly: GCA_033855795.1. Lineage (GTDB taxonomy): Bacteria > Actinomycetota > Thermoleophilia > Solirubrobacterales > Solirubrobacteraceae > JALYZC01. Next base: position 9,659 of record JAWVFS010000414.1, read on the forward strand.
GGCGCGCTCGCTCATGTTCCTGTTCTTCGCGGGCGCCTCGATCGCAGCGCTGGCGCTCGTCTTCGGGAACGCGCCGGCGGACGAGCCGCGCATGATCGCCACCGCATCCAGCGGCTTCGGGATTGCGGCGCTGCTGCTCGTCGGCTACGACCGCCTTCCGAGCTGGACGTTCCCGCTCCTCCTGGCCTGCGGCACGATGCTGATCGAGTGGACGATCTACTCGAGCGGCGAGAGCACCAGCGCGTTCGCGATGTTCTATTTCTGGATCGCGATCTACGCGTTCTACTTCTTCTCGCGGCGCATGGCGGTGCTGCAACTGGTCTTCATCGCCTGCTCCTATGCGGCGGTGCTGGCCGTGATCCCCGACGCGCCGAACCCCTCCGTGGTGCGCTGGGCCGTGACGACGAGCGCCCTCGTGGTCGCCGGCGCGATGATCGGCCTGCTCAAGGACCGAGTCGACCGTCTGATCGGAGCCCTCGGCGAGGCCTCGCGCACCGACACGATCACCGGACTGCTCAATCGGCGAGCGTTCACCGACACACTCGAAATGGAGCTCGAGCGCGCCCGGCGCGGGCACGTCAACGTCGGCCTGGTCGCAATTCATCTGCACTGGCCCGGCGGCGGCGCCGATTCGATGCGCGTCGACCGGGCGCTGGAGATGGCCGGAGCCGCCGTCCGCCGCGCCGTGCGCCGCATCGACGTCGCCACGCGCACGGGCGACCACACCTTCGGCGTGATCGTCCCCTACGCGTCCGACCACGGCGCCTACGTGCTCGCCGAACGCATTCAGGCCGAGGTCCTGGAGGGACTGACCGCTGCGACCGAGGGCCACGGAGTCGAGGTCGCCGTGGGCGTGGCCTCGTTCCCGGAGCACGCCTCCACCGTCGAGGAGCTGCGCCACGGCGCGGACCTGGCCGTCGCCGCGGCGCGCACACTCGGGCCGAGTCGCGTCGTCGCGTACTCGCCCGGGGCGCAGGTCAACGCCGTCGTATAGCGCGGCCCCGGCCTAGCGGTGAGACCAGCGCCGCACCAGCGGCAGCGGGTCGACCGCGTGGCGCTGGGATCCCCGGCCCAAGCGCACCTCGAAGTGCAGGTGCGGGCCGAAGCACGAGCCGCTGCAACCCAGGTGCCCGACGGGCTGCCCGGCACGGACGCGGTGGCCGGGCTTGACCAGCGCCCCCGCCTCCATGTGGAGGTTGACGTACGGGCGCCGCGCACGGGGCTCGTTGATCGCGACGTAGTTGCCGCGC
>JAWVFS010000415.1:0-3062 GCA_033855795.1 Solirubrobacteraceae bacterium
TCCTTGGGGCGTAGCCAAGCGGTAAGGCAGCGGGTTTTGGTCCCGCGATCCCAGGTTCGAATCCTGGCGCCCCAGCCACGATCTCTCGGATGAGCCCGTCCAACCTCGCAGCAGTCGTCATGGCCGGCGGCCTCGGCACGCGGATGCATTCGCGCACGCCGAAGCACCTGCATCCTTTGCTCGGGCGGCGGCTCGTGGATTGGGTGATCGCGACCGCGCAACAGGCGGGCGCCGACCGCGTCGTCGTCGTCACCTCACCGGATACGCGTGACGCCTTCCCGGGCGTCGAGGTCGCGGTGCAAGAGGTGCCGCGCGGGACAGGGGACGCCGTGCGCGCTGCGCGCGCGCTCCTCGGGGACGCGACCGGCGACGTCCTCGTCCTGAACGGCGACGTGCCGGCGCTCACCGCGGAGGTCGTGCGCGCCCTCGCCGCGACGCACCGCGCAGCCGGGGCCGCCGGAACGGTGCTCGCTTTCGAGCCGGCCGACTCCCGCTCGTACGGGCGCATCGTCCGCGATGCGGCAGGGGGCCTCGCGCGGATCGTCGAGGCTCGGGACGCCACACCCGAGGAGCTGGCGCTCACCGAGGTGAACTCCGGCATCTACGTCTTCCAGGCGGAGTACCTGTGGCCCGCGCTCGAGCGGCTCGAACCCCACAACGCGCAGGGCGAGCTCTACATCACGGACACGCTCGGGATCCTGGTCGCGGACGGCGCGACCGTCGCCGTCCATACGGCGCAGGACCCTGCCGAGGCTGAAGGCGTCAACACGCGCATCGAGCTCGCCGCCGTGACGGCGCTCCTGCGCGACCGGATCAACGAGGCCCACATGCTCGCCGGCGTCACGATCGTCGACCCGCTGTCGACGTGGATCGAGCCGACCGTCGCGCTCGACCCCGACGTCACGGTGCACCCGTTCACGACGCTCCGCGGCTCGACGACGGCGCGTACGGGCGCCGAGCTGGGACCGCACCTCGTCGCCGTCGACGCCGAGATCGGCCCGGATGTCACCGCCGGCCCGTTCTGTTACCTTCGCCCCGGAACGGTGCTCGCGGCTGGCGCAAAGGCTGGAACGTTTGTGGAGATCAAGAACTCCAACATCGGCGAGGGCACCAAGGTGCCTCACCTCTCCTACATCGGAGACGCCGACGTGGGGACCGACACGAACATCGCGGCCGGGAACATCACGGCGAACTTCCGTCCCGAGCTCGGCCCCGGCAAGCAGCGCACCACGATCGGGAGCAACGTCAAGACCGGCGTTCACAATGCATTCGTCCCACCCGTCACGATCGGCGACGGCGCCGTCGTCGGAGCTGGCTCGGTCATCACCGAGGACGTTCCGCCCGGCTCGCTGGCGATCGCGAGGGCGCGACAAGTGACCAAAGAGGGCTACGTGGATGAACGCGATTAGCGTGCAGATCCCCGGATTGGAGGCGCCCCACGTGACCGTGGAGCCAGAACCGTCGGCGCAGCGCTGGATCGAGCGGGGCCCTCAAAAGAGGCTCATGCTCTTCTCCGGCTCCTCGCACCCTGCTCTTGCGGCGGACATCGCCGCGAACCTCAAGATCGAGCTCGGCCAGGTCGAGCTGAAGACGTTCGCGATGGGGGAGACCTACGTCCGCTACCTGGAGTCGATCCGCGGCGCCGACCTCTTCATCGTGCAGACCGGATCGCCGCCGGTGGACAAGCACCTGATGGAGCTGCTCATCATGGTGAACGGCGCCAAGCTCGCCTCGGCGAAGCGGATCACCGTCGTCCTGCCCTGGTTCCCGTACTCGCGGCAGGAGAAGAAGTCCGCGCCGCGCGAGCCGATCACCGCGCGCCTTGTCGCGGACATGATCGAGGGCGCCGGCGCAGACCGGGTGCTGACGATGGACCTCCACGCGGGTCAGATCCAGGGCTTCTTCCGGATACCGGTCGACCACATGACCGCGTTGCCGCTCTTCGCCCAGTACTTCCGGGACAAGGGCCTTTCGGGCGAGCGTGTCGTGTCGGTCTCGCCGGATCCGGGTCGCGCGAAGATGGCGCGCAAGTTCGGCCAGATGCTGAGCGGCGCCGAGGGCGAGACCGATCTCGCGATCATGAACAAGAGCCGACCCGCACACGACCAGGCGTCGATCACACAGGTGATCGGTGACGTGGACGGCAAGGTCGCGCTCATGGGCGACGACATGATCGCCACCGGCAGCACGCTCATCGCGGCGGTCGGAGCCCTCCGCGAGGCCGGCGCGACGGCGGTCTACGTCTTCGCCACGCACGGCCACTTCGCCGGCAACGCGTTCGAGAGGCTCGCCGACGCGGGGCTCTCGGAGATCGTGGTGACGGACACGGTGCCGATCGACCCGCTCAGCCGTCCCGCGAACCTGAAGGTGCTGCCGATCTCGAAGCTGCTCGCCGACTCGATCTGGAATGTGTTCTCGGACGAGTCGGTCTCCGCGATCTTCGCGGGCGAGAACCAGCTCTTCTAGGTGCCGGGCCCCCCGCCGCGCTAAGGTCGGTCGGTGCGCTTCCCCCCAGCGCTTCTCCTCGTGTGCAGCCTGGCACTCGTCTCTGTGCCGGTCGGCGCTGCTGCACGCACCGTCTACACCGCGCTCGCGACGACCGAGCCCGTGCAAGGGACGACGTCGACGACGGCGATTCTGCAGGGGTACTTCACGCTTCCGTGCGATTCCGACTTCGGGTTCAAGATCCGCTTCCCGGATGATTCGATCCGCGTCCAGACATGGCACCACTACTACGGCGTGGGGCTTTGGAACTGGACGATCAGCGATCTCAGTCCAGGCACGACGTACAGCTACGAGGCCTATGTCCACAGCTCGGGGTGCGGTGACGCCCTAGGAGACGCCGTCTCCTTCACGACGGAGGCGCGACTGACCACCTCCGTCACCGGCTCCGGAACGGTTACAGGCGGCCCGAGGCCCTGCGCGAGCGAGTGCGAGGACGACGTCCCGAACGGACAGCCGCTGACGCTGACAGCTACGCCGCAGCCCGGCAACGTCTTCGTCGGCTGGAGCGGCATCTGCGCCCGCCAGGGGCCGGTTTGCACCGCCACGCCGACCGGGAC
>JAWVFS010000416.1:0-12453 GCA_033855795.1 Solirubrobacteraceae bacterium
CTCCTGGCACGCGCGCTCGAGCACGAGGCGCCGGTCAGCCGGCCGCTGGCCCGCCTCGCCCGCGCCGAGGCGCTGGTTCGCGTCGGGCGCTGCGACGAGGCCGAGGAGGAGTTGCGCGCCACCGCGCTCGAGCCCGTCGGGCCGAGCGACTTCCCCGACACGCTCGTACCGCGGCTCACTCGCCTCCAGGGTCTCATTGCGGCCGCCCGGGGCGAGCACGGCCTCGCCGCGCGCCGGCTGGAGGAGGCGGCGAACGGCTGGCGCCGGCGCCTCGACCGCTCGGCGGACGGCGATCGCTACGCCGCCACGCTCACCGACCTCGGACGCCCGCCCGTCGCCGGCCTGGTCGAGCCGGACCGCGAGCTCGAACGGGTCCTCGAGGACCTGCGCGCGCTCGACAAGACCATGGCCTAGGAGGACCGATGCCCGAGTTCCACGACACCACCACCACTGCGGCAGCGCCCGAGGAGGTCTGGAAGATCCTCTACGACCCGGCGCGCTTCCCCGAATGGTGGTCGGGCATCGAAACGGTCGAGACCGAGACGAGCGCCGACGGTGAGACGAAGTACACGATCTATCCCGACGGCTACCCCGACTTCCCGATGCCGCAGCTGCTGCGGACCGATCGCGACGACGGACGGGTGTCGGTGTCGTGCCTGGTCTCCGACCTGCAGTTCGAGTGGCGCCTGGAACCACTCGGCGCGGGGGCGGACGGGACGCGCATCAGCATCGACGTCGCGATCCCAGAGGAGGAGGCGCACCGCCTCGACACCCAGCGCGAGGCGATCAGCTCGTCCCTGGGGAAGCTGGCCGAGCTGGCCGCGGCGAGCTAGGAGCCGCCGACGCTGTCGCGCAGGCGCGCCGCGCGCGCCTTCTTGCGCCCGCCGTTGTTGCGGTGCAGCGCGCGGCTCTTGACGGCCTTGTCGATGCTCCGGACCAGCTCGCGGTGGTCGGAGTCGGCCCGCTCGCCGTCCCCCGTCTTGACGGCCTCCTCGAGGCGCCGGAAGTACGTCTTGACGCGCGAGGTGTAGCGGCGGTTCTCGAGCCGCTCGCGCTCCGAACGCTGGATTCGCTTCTTCTGGGAGTGGATGTTGGCCATGACAGCGATTCGCCGCGGTCGGGGCCGCGGCGGCGCCCCGTACTATAGCGCGGGCGTGCCGCCCGATCCGTCCGTCCCGAGCCACGACGCGCCCGCGGCGGAGGCCGCCGTCCCACCCCGTCCCCGCCGGCGGCGAATCTCGGTCAACACCGCGATCTTCTCGATCGGCACGGGCCTCTCGCGCGTCGCCGGGCTCGTCCGCGAGGTCCTCGCCTCGAGCTTCTTCGGCACCAGCGGCCCGTTCTCGGCTTTCACGATCGCCTTCCAGATCCCCAACCTGCTGCGCCAGCTCGTGGCCGACTACGCGGTCTCCGCCGCCTTCGTGCCGGTCTTCACCGAGCTGCTGGAGAAGGACCGCAAGCGCGATGCCTTCCGGCTCGCCTCGACGCTGTTCTTCCTGATCCTCATCGTGCTCGGCGCGATCACCGCGCTGTTCGTCGTCGCCGCGCCGGTGGTCATGCCGCTCTTCACCGGCGACACGTTCTCCCACCAGCTCGACCAGCTCACGGTCGGGTTGTCGCAGGTGCTGTTCCCGATCGTCGTGCTGCTCGGCCTCAACGGCCTGTGCGTGGGCATCCTCAACGCCTACGACCACTTCACCGTGCCCGGCTTCGCTCCGCTGGCCTGGAACCTCGTGATCATCGTGCTGCTGATCGCACTGAAGCCGCTGTTCTCGGGGCCCGACCAGCTGTACGCCTACGCGATCGCCGTGCTCGTGGGGACCGCGGTCCAGTTCCTGCTGGCGCTGCCCGTGCTCCACCACCTGGGGTTCCGCCTGCACTTCAGTTTCGACTGGCGCGACCCTCGGGTGGCGCAGGTGCTCAAGCTGCTGCTGCCGGTGACGCTGGCGCTTGGCGTCATCAACTTCGACCTGGTCATCAACGCGACCCTCGGCTCGCTCGTCTCCGACCAGGCGCCGCGCGCGATCGATGCGGCCTTCCGCATCTACATGCTGCCGCAGGGCATGTTCAGCGTCGCTCTGGCGACCGTCCTGTTCCCGGCGCTCGCGCGCTTCGCGGCGCGCGGCGACCACGATCGCCTGCGCGCGGCGTGCGCGAACGGCATGCGACAGATCTTCCTGCTCCTGATTCCGGCGGCCGCGATCACGGTGGTGCTCGCGACGCCGATCGTCCGGCTGATCTACCAGCACGGATCCTTCGGGGCGTCCTCGACCGAGCAGGTCTCCGAGGCGCTGTTCTGGTTCTCCTTCTCACTGCCGCTCAACGGCGTCAACCTGCTGCTCACGCGAACCTTCTTCTCGCTCCAGAACCCGTGGCGGGCGACCCAGCTCGCGGCCGTGAACGTCGGGATCAACTTCGCCGTGTCGCTCGCCCTCTACCAGCCGTTCGGCATCGCCGGGCTGGTGATCGGCACCGTCATCGGCAACGCCGGCATGATGGCCGGGCAGGCGTACTTCCTGCGACGGCAGCTCCACGGGCTCGAGGGCCGGCGAACCGGGATCGTGACGGCGCAGGTGCTGGGCGCATCGCTGCTGCTCGCACTGGTCTCCTATGGCGTCTGGTACGGGCTCGACGCGGCGCTCGGCCGCGCGCTGGCGGCCCAGATCGTGTCGGTCGTCGGGGGGATCACGGCCGGCTTCGTCGTCTTCGCGGCGGCGGTCACCGCGATGCGCGTGCCGGAGGCGCACCAGATCCGCGAGCTGGTGCAGAACCGCTTCCGCAGCCGCCCGGAGGGCGGCGCGTCGTGAGGCCTGCGAGCGGGGCGCCCTAACCTTGGCGGCCGAATGGCCGACCAGCAGCACATCCGCAACTTCTCGATCATCGCCCATATCGACCACGGCAAGTCGACGCTGGCCGACCGCATCCTCGAGCTCACGCACACCGTGGACCCGCGCAACCACCGGCCGCAGATGCTGGACTCGATGGACCTCGAGCGCGAGCGTGGGATCACGATCAAGGCCCAGGCCGTGCGCGTGTTCTACGAGGCGCTCGACGGGCAGGCCTACCAGCTGCACCTGATCGACACGCCGGGCCACGTCGACTTCACCTACGAGGTCTCGCGCTCGCTGGCGGCGTGCGAGGGCGCGCTGCTGGTGGTGGACGCCTCGCAGGGCGTCGAGGCCCAAACGCTCGCCAACACCTATCTCGCGGTCGAGTCCGGGCTCGAGCTGATCCCGTGCCTGAACAAGATCGACCTTCCGGGCGCCGAGCCCGAGCGCGTGGCGGGCGAGATCGCGGAGCTGCTCGGGGAGCCGGCCGACGACGTGCTGCGTATCAGCGCCAAGACCGGGGACGGGGTGACGGAGGTGCTCGAGGAGCTCGTCGCACGGGCCCCACCGCCCCAGGGCGACCCCGACGCGCCGCCGCGCGCGCTGATCTTCGATTCGGAGTTCGACCAGTACCGCGGGGTGATCGCCTACGTCCGGGTGATGGACGGCCGCTTCGAGAAGGGCGAGGCGATCCGCGCGATGGCGGCCGGCACGCGCGCCGACATCGACGACATCGGCTTCTTCACCCCCCAGATGACGCCGGTCGACGGCCTCGGGCCCGGCGAGGTGGGCTATGTGATCACCGGGGTCAAGGACGTCACCAAGCTGCGCGTGGGCGACACGCTGACGACCGAGGCCAACCCCGCGTCCGAGCCGCTGCCGGGGTATCGCGAGGTCAAGCCGATGGTGTTCTGCGGACTGTTCCCCATCGACTCAGACCGCTTCCCCGAGCTGCGCGACGCGCTCGAGAAGCTCGCGCTCAACGACGCCGCGCTGTCGTGGGAGCCCGAGACATCCGACGCCCTCGGGTTCGGCTTTCGCTGCGGATTCCTCGGTTTGCTGCACATGGACATCGTGCGCGAACGGCTCGAGCGGGAGTACGACCTCGAGCTGCTCGCGACCATGCCGAGCGTCGAGTTCGAGGTGACGCTGACCAACGGCGAGGTCGTCTCGGTCCACAACCCGACCGACATGCCCGACCCGGCGCGGATCGCGGAGATCCGCGAGCCCTTCATCCGCGCGTCGATCATCTGCCCGAAGGAGTACGTCGGCCCGGTGATGGACGTCTGCCAGGAGCGCCGCGGCAGCCACGCCGGCACGCACTACCTGTCGAGCGAGCGCGTTCAGCTCACCTACGACCTGCCGCTGGTCGAGATCGTGCTCGACTTCTTCGACGCGCTCAAGTCGCGCACACGTGGGTACGCGTCGCTCGACTACGAGCTGATCGGCCTGCGCGCATCGGACCTGGTCAAGCTCGACATCCTGCTGGCGGGCGAACCGGTGGACGCACTGTCGATGGTGGTTCACCGCGACAAGGCCTACGAGGTCGGCCGCGGCCTGGCCGAGAAGCTGCGCGCGAAGATCCCACGCCAGCAGTACGACATCCCGGTGCAGGCGGCGATCGGCTCCAACATCGTGGCCCGCGAGACGATCAAGGCGTTCCGCAAGGACGTCACGCAGAAGTGCTACGGCGGCGACATCTCGCGCAAGCGCAAGCTGCTGGAGAAGCAGAAGGCGGGCAAGCGCCGGATGAAGCAGGTCGGCCGGGTCGAGGTGCCGCAGGAGGCGTTCCTGGCGGTCCTCGAGCTGGGCGACGAGGGCTAGGCGGAGAGGGTCGCTCCCGGCTGCCGAAAGCCTCCAGCGACTAGCGACTAGCGACCAGCGACCTAAATGAGCTCGAGCTGGCGCAGGATCGACACCGAGTCCGAGTAGACGTCCTTGCGCTTCACCAGCCCATCCTCGAACGGGATGATGTCCATGCCGTTCCAGGAGAGCTCTCGGCCGCTGGGCTCGGCCACCAGCTCACCGCGCTGCATGCGGTTGGCGTGCGTCGCCGTCGCGGTCCATTCCTGCACGACGAGCCCGTCGCGCACGTACAGGCGGCGGGTGGAGAACTCGATGTCGGGCCAGGTGTGAAAGATCTTTGCGATGTGCTCGCGCGCCTCGTCGCCGACGGCCCGTTCGCCCGCCGTGTGGTTCTCGAACACCATGTCGGGGGCGTGCATCGCCATGATCGCGTCGAGGTCGTGGGCGTTCCAGGCGTCGTTGTAGCGCGCGATCGCCCGCTCGAGCGCCTCGGGGGCGTCCGGGTCGCTCACCGCGCGCCTCTCACTCGCCGATCACCTTGATCACGAGCCGCTTGTCGCGGCGCCCGTCGAACTCGGCGTAGAAGATCGCCTGCCACGGGCCGAGGTCGAGCTGGCCGTCGGTGATCGGGACGATCGCCTGGTGGTGGCAGATCATGTTCTTGAGGTGGGCGTCGCCATTGTCCTCGCCGCCGCGGTGGTGGCGGTAGTCGCCGCCAGTCGGCAGCAGCTCGCGTGAGACCTCGGCGGCCGGCGGGCGCCAGCTGGGGGGCGCGATCTTGTCCAGCCACTCGAGTGCGTCCTCCTGGATGCCCGGCTCGTCGTCGTTGATCCACACGCCGGCCGTGATGTGCATCGCGGAGACCAGGACCATGCCCTCCTGCACGCCGGAGTCCCGCACCGCGGCGGCGACGTCCTCGGTGATGCGCACGAACTCGCGCCGCTGCTGGGTGTGGAACGTGCGATGGACTGTGTGGGACTTCACGTTCCGACATCATGCCGGGAATGGACCTCGGCTTGACCGGACATGCGTGCATCGTGACCGGCGCGAGCAGCGGGATCGGCGCCGCCACGGCGCGCGAGCTGTGCGCGGAGGGCGCGCACGTCCTGCTCGTCGCGCGCCGCGCCGAGCCGCTCGCGGCGGCCGTGGACGAGGCGCGCGCGGCCGGTGGGCGCGCCGAGGGCCTCGAGGCCGACGTGACCGAGCCCGACGCCGCGAATCAGGTGGTCGCGGCGTGCGTCGAGCGCTTCGGTGAGCCCTACGCGCTCGTCAACGGCGCCGGCACGAGCGCGATCCGGACCCTGGACGAGCTGACCGATGCCGAGTGGCAGGCGCAGTGGGACCTGCACGTGATGGCCTCGCTGCGCCTCATGCGCGTCGCCGCGCCCCGGATGGAAGAGGGCGGCGAGGGCCGCATCGTCAACGTCTGCTCGTCCTCGGGCAAGCGGCCGTCGAGCACGAATGCCGCCTACTCCGTCACCAAGGCGGCGCAGCTCTCGCTCTCTCGGGTGTTCGCCGACGCCTACGCACGCCGCGGTGTGCTCGTCAACGCGATCGCACCCGGGATGGTCGAGACGCCGCTGTGGACCGGCCCGGGCGGCATGGCCGACCAGGTGGCAGAGCGCCAGGGGATCGACCGGGAGAGGGCGCTCGCCGATGCGCGCGAGCGGGTCCCCCTCGGGCGGATGGGCAAGCCCGAGGAGATCGCGGCGGTCATCGTCTTCCTCTGCTCGGCGCGCGCCGGCGACGTCACCGGGGCGGCTTGGTCGGTGGACGGCGGAACGTTCCAGGCCATCATCTAGACTCACGCGCCGCCATGCCCGTAGACACCAAGGCCGCCGGCAAGACCTACGAGCCGAAGATCTACGCCGTCGGTCGCGAGAAGGTGCGCGAGTACGCGAATGCCGTGGGGGAGACCAACTCCGTCCACCTCGACGTTGAGGCGGCCCGCGCGGCCGGTTACGCCGACGTCGTCGCCCCGCCGATGTTCGCGGTCGTCTACAGCGCACCTGCGATGGCCCCCGCCGTGCTCGATCCCGACGTTGGCATCGACCTCGCCATGATGGTCCACGGGGGCCAGGAGTTCGCGTGGGGCCAGCCGGTCGTCGCCGGCGACGAGATCACGACCACAGCCTCGGTCAAGGACATCTCCGAGCGCGACGGCAAGGGCTTCTACGTGTTCGAGACGGTCTCCACCAACCAGGACGGCGACACCGTCGCCACCGGAACCTGGACCAACATCGTCAGAGGGGTCTAGTAACGACATGCCAGAGCTCGACGAGGGCGCCACGCTCCCCGACCTGAAGGTGACCCCGGATCGCTATCTGACCGTCCGCTACGCCGGCGCGTCGGGCGACTTCAACCCGATCCACATCGACGAGGAGTTCGCCAAGCAGGTGGGCCTGCCGGGACGCATCCTGCACGGGCTCTACACCATGGCCCAGGTCGCGCGCGCGCAGACCGAGGCGGCCGGCGGCCCCGAGAAGCTCAAGCGTCTCGCGGTGCAGTTCCGCGGCATGGGCGTGCCCGAGCAGGAGATCACGGTGTCGGGCACGGTCCGCGAGGTGCGCGACGGCGTCGCCGTCGTGGACACCGTCGCCGAGCAGGACGGGAAGCAGATCATCCGCAATGCGGAAGCCGAACTAGCGACTAGCGACTAGCGACCACCGACTTGGCATGTGCGGTGCCGCCTAACATTGGCGCCATGCTCTCTCCGCGCCAAGAGCTGATCTTGCGGAAGGTGGTGGACGGCCATCGCGCCGGCGGCCAGCCCGTGGGCTCGAAGTCGCTCGCCGAGGATCCCGAGGTCACCTGGGGAGCGTCGACCGTGCGTCACGAGCTCGCGATGCTCGAGGAGCACGGCCTGCTCGCTCACCCGCACACCTCGGCCGGCCGCGTGCCGACCGAGGCCGGCTACCGCTACTTCGTCGACCGCCTGCTGCCCGCCCGCCCGGCTCGGCGGCGCTCGCTCGAGCTGGACCTCGTGCGCACGGAGATCGACGAGGCGATGCGCGTGACCACGGAGACTCTGTCGCAGGTCACCAACCTGCTCGCGCTCGTCTCTGCGCCGCCGATCGACACGTCCACGATTCGCCGTGTCGAGGTGCTGGTGCTCCAGCCCCAGGTCCTCATGGCCGTCGTGATCACCTCGACCGGCGGCGTGACCAAGCGGCTGTTCACGTTCGAGAACCCGGTCGATCCCGGCCTCGCGGATTGGGCCGCCGCGTACCTCAACGAGCGCCTCACCGGCACGGGGCTCGGCGCGCGAATGCTCATGTCAAAGCTCGCCGACCCCAGCCTGGGCGCCGCCGAGCAGCGATTTCTCGAACGGCTCGCGCCCGCATTCACCGAGCTGGCCGACACGGCCGAGCACACCCTGTACGTCGACGGCGCGGCGCGGCTGCTGCGCGAGCATCGCTTCCAGGACGTCTCGCAGCTCAACGAGCTGATGGCGCTCCTCGAGCGCCGCGTGACAATGCTCGGGGTCATGGCCTCGGCGCTCGATCTGCGCGACGTGCGCGACGTGGTCGTGCGCATCGGCCGCGAGAACGAGGCGCCGGCCCTGCACTCGCTCGCGATGGTGGCCGCCTCCTACGGCCTGGCGCGGCGCCGCCTGGGCACGGTGTCGCTGATCGGGCCGGTGCAGATGGACTACGCCCACGCGATCGGGGCCGTGAGGGACGCCGCGTCGCAGCTGTCGACCTTCGTCGAGGACATCTACGACGGCTCGTGACCTGACCGCCGTGCCACGCGACTACTACGAGATCCTGGGCGTCACCCGCGAGGCGGGGGAGGCCGACGTCAAGAAGGCCTTCCGCCGGCTCGCCCGCGAGCTGCACCCTGACGTCAACGACCACGACCCCAAGGCCGAGGAGAAGTTCAAGGAGGCCGCCGAGGCCTACGAGGTCCTGTCCGACCCCGAGCGCCGGTCGATCTACGACCGCTACGGCCACGAGGGCCTGACCTCCGGCGGCTACGCCCCGTCGTTCGAGGGCTTCGGCTCCTTCGCCGACATCTTCGATGCCTTCCTCGGGGGGAGCGTGTTCGGCTTCGGCGCCGGGGGAGGGGGCGCGATGCAGGGCGGCGACGTCGCAGTGACGGCGGAGATCGAACTGACCGACGTGGCCACCGGGACGAGCGTCGAGCTCGCCTACGACGCGGTGCAGGCCTGCGAGCGCTGCAACGGCAACGGCGCCGAGCCGGGCACGCCCATCGAGACCTGCCCGCGCTGCGAGGGCACCGGCCAGCTGCGTTCGGTGTCGCGCACGCCGTTCGGCCAGATGGTGCGCGCGGTCGTATGCGACGCCTGCGCCGGCGAGGGCAAGATCGCGCGCGAGCCGTGCACCGAGTGCCGCGGACGCGGACGCACGGCGCGGCGCCGGACGCTGAAGGTCGACGTCCCGGCGGGCATCGAGGGCGGCCAGCGGATCCGCCTGTCCGGCCGCGGGCATGCGGGCGAGCGCGGCGGGCCGCCGGGCGACCTCTATGTGCTCGTGCACGTCCGCGAGGACGAGCGCTTCGTACGCGACGGCCAGGACCTCGTCACCGCGGTGGACGTGCCGGCGCCGGCGGCCGCACTCGGCACCACGGTGCAGGTGCCGACGCTCGACGGCGCCACCGACCTCGAGCTGGCGGCCGGTGTGCAGCCGGGGGAGACCCTGACCCTGCGCGGCCGGGGCCTGCCCCCGCTGCGTCGGGGCCCGGCCGGTGACCTGCGCGTGGTGGTCAACGTCGTCGTCCCGCGCCGCCTGAGCGCGGAGCAGCGCGAGCTGCTCGAGCAGCTCTCCGGGACCCTGACGGAGGAGAACCTGCGCTCCGACGAGGGCGTGTTCGCCAAGCTGCGCCGCGTGCTGCGCGCGTGATCCGGCTGGCGCTTCGGGTTCGCCGAGACGAAGCCGAGCTGGTCCTCGCCGAGCTGCTGGAGCTGGCGCCCAACGGGGTCGAGGAGACCGAGGAGGGCGACGTCGTGGAGTTCGCCGTCTACGGCGCCCCCGGCGAACTGCCCGCGCTTCCCGCACTGCGCGCCGCCGCCGGCGAGGCGTTCGTCGAGGTCGAGACCGAGGAGATCCCGGACGACTGGTACGACGGCTGGAGGGAGTTCCACCGGCCGATCGTGGTGGGTGATCGCCTGCGGGTGCGGCCGCCGTGGGAGGCGGCGGTGGACGACGAGAAGATCGATGTCGTGATCGATCCGGGCATGGCCTTCGGCACCGGGTCCCACCCCACCACGCGGATGTGCCTCGAGCTCATGCTCGAGCTCGACCGCGGCGGGCCGTTCGCCGACCTCGGGTGCGGGTCCGCGGTCCTGGCCATCGCGGCGGCGAAGCTGGGATGGGGTCCCGTCGTGGCCCTCGACCACGAGGCCGCCGCGGTCGAGGCCGCCGCAGCGAACGCCACGGCCAACGGCGTGACCGTCGAGGCGCGCCGATGGGACCTGCGCCGCGACGACGTCCCGGCCGCTCCGACGATCACCGCCAACCTCCTGCGCCCGCTGCTGCTCGAGCTGGCGCGCCGCCTGGACGCCCCGCCGGCGCGGCTCGTCGCCGGCGGCCTGCTGGTCGAGCAGGCGGACGAGGTCGCCGCCGCCTTCGCCGAGCGTGGGCTGCTCGAGCGATCCCGCCGCACCGAGGGCGAGTGGGCGGCGCTGCTGCTGTGCCGCACCGGCTGAGGCATCCGCTCCGGCGCTGATATCAATTCTGGCGTGGGAGGAGAGACGAGCGCCATGTGGACCGGTCCGGGGGAGGGCGAGCGGCTCTGGTTCCTGGGGACGTTGGCGACGATCCGGGTGCCGGCCGACGCCGTCGACGGACGCTACGCGCTGATCGAGTTCCTCCTGCCGCACCTGGCCTCGCCGCCGCTTCACACCCATCCGCAGGACGAGAGCTACTTCATCCTCGAGGGGCGGCTCACGATCCAGGCGGGCGAGCAGCGCTTCGAGCTCGAGCCGGGCGGGGCGGCGGTGGTCCCCATGCGGGTTCCGCACACCTTCCGTGTCGACAGCGAGGCTGCTCGCGTCCTCGTGCTGAGCACGCCGGCCGGAATCGAGGGATTCGTGCGCGAGGGCGGGGTTCCGGCGAGCGCTCCCACGCTGCCGCCCGCGGACACGTCGCGCCCCTCGCCGGAGGAGATGGACCGGATCTTCGCCGCGCACGACACGGTCAACGTGGGCCCTCCGCTTGGCCCCGACGACTGAGGCGCGCGTCGTCTCGCCTAGGCCGCGCGGGCCGGGTCGCGACGTTCGGCGCGGGTGGCGTTCTCGACGATCGCCTCGATGACGCGGGGCCACGCGCCGCGCGGGAGGTCGTGGCCCATGCCCTCGATCGGCAGCAGCCGGGCGCCCGGTATGGCGCGTGCGGTCGCCCGCCCCCCCGAGGGCCGCACGAGCCGATCGGACTTCCCGTGGACGACGAGCGTGGGCGCGGTGATGCGACCGAGGTCCGCGGTGCGGTTGCCCGAGGCGAGGATGGCGGCGAGCTGGCGCGCCGTGCTCGCCTCGTCGGCGCCGCGGTCGTAGCTGAGTGCGGCCATGCCGCGGAGCCATTCGCGGTCCGTCTCGAAGCCCGGCGACCCGACCAGGTCGAACACCCTCTCGATCCGCTCCACGAACGCCTCCTTGCCGGCCTTCGGCCGGCGCAGGAAGAACGGCCACAGCCGGAGCGCGGCCTGTCCCGACCACCGGCTTCCGGTGTTCGACATGATCGAGGTGAGCGACAGCACACGCTGGGGGTGCCGGGCCGCGAGCGTCTGGGCGATCATGCCGCCCATCGACGCGCCGACGACGTGCGCGGCCTCGATGTCCAGCGCATCGAGCAGTCCGGCGGCATCGTCCGCCATGTCGTCGAGCGTGTAGGCCGGGTTCGGGATGCGCCGCCGCAGGAGCTGCCCCGGCGTCGGCGGCCGTACCGACTCGAAGTGCGTCGATCGCCCGGAGTCGCGGTTGTCATAGCGGATGACGAAGAAGCCGCGGTCGACGAGCTCGCGGCAGAAGTCCTCGTGCCAGCCGATCATCTGCGTGCCGAGCCCCATGACCAGCAGCATCGCCGGGTCGCCGGGATCGCCGAAGGTCTCGTAGCAGAGCTCAACGTCGCCGACGTTGGTGAACCGCTCGTCCACGGCGCGAACTCTAGACCCTAGAATCGCTGCACGGCCAGCGACCCGCCAGACATCCGAGTCGACCTGCCCGGCGTGGAGGCGTCGGCGCAGATCACGCCCGCCGAGCTGCGCCTGGCGGCGCGCAACCACGGGCTGCCGCTCGAAGCGCTGCGCTACGACGTCACGCCCGTCGGCCTGCACTACCTGCTGATCCACTACGACATCCCGATGGTCGACCCGGAGAGCTGGCGGCTGCGCGTGGACGGCCGCGTGGGCCGTGAGCTGTCGCTGTCGCTCGACGATCTGAGGTCCCGGCCTGCGGTGACGCTTGCCGTGACGCTCGAATGCGCCGGAAACGGCCGCGCGGCGCTCTCTCCGCGTCCGGTCAGCCAGCCGTGGCTGCTCGAGGCCGTGGGGACGGCCGAATGGACCGGCATCCCACTGCTCGGCCTGCTCGAGGAGGCGGGCGTGGGCGAGGACGCGGTCGATGTCCTGTTCGGAGCGCTCGACCGCGGCGTGGAGGGTGGCGAGGAGCAGCAGTTCGCGCGCAGCCTCCCGCTGGCCGAAGCGCTTCGCGAGGAGGTGCTGCTGGCCTACGCCATGAACGGTAAGCCACTCCCGATTCACCACGGCTACCCAGCCCGGCTGATCGTGCCCGGCTGGTACGGCATGACAGCCGTCAAGTGGCTCACCGAAATCTGGGTCACGGACCAGGCCTTCACGGGTT
>JAWVFS010000417.1:0-2521 GCA_033855795.1 Solirubrobacteraceae bacterium
CTCGAGGTTCACCGGCGAGGGTGGGTGGGACGGATCCACGCAGCGGCGCGCGAGCTCGAGCATGACCGCGACGGCCGCCTTGTTGTCGGCGCCGAGGATCGTGTCGCCGGCGCTCTCCCAGCCGCCGTCGACGACGACCGGCTCGATGATCCCGTCCTCGGGCACGGTGTCGAGGTGGGCACAGAGCAGGATCGTGCGATCGCCGCGGCCGGGGATCCGGGCGAGCAGGTTGCCGCACTCGGCTCCGACGGCGGCCGCAACCCCGTCCTCCTCCACCCCCAGGCCCATCATCCCCAGCTCCCTCGCCACGTACTCCGCGCAGGCGCGCTCGGAGCCGAACGGGCTCGGAATCGCGCAGAGGCGGGCGAACGTCTCGTTCAGCCGGCGGCGCTCGACGTCGGAGGCGGGGCGCATTCGTCTGGGAGTGTGACGGGGCGCGTACGCGCGCGCCGTCGGGGGTAGCGACAGGTTGATGCTGGCTGCATTTCTCGTCTCGCTCGCCGCCGCCGGCGCGGTGACCCTCGCGCTCGGCCGCCACCAGCGACGCCGGCCGGCGCCACTTCCCCCGTTCAAGCTGGCGATCGCCGCCGCCGCGGTGATCGCGATTCCGCTGGCCATGGCGGCCTCCGGCCTCGTGAGCTGGGATGCCGCGGCCACCGGCGTCGGCTGCGGCGTGGGCATCTTCGGCGGGCAGCTGCTGATCGCGCGGCGACCGCTGCCGCCGGGCTGAGCCGCCGGTCACTCCGGCGGCTGGGCCCGCGTCGGAGGCGCCGGCGGCATGTTGTAGGTCGCGTCGGCGTCATCCTCGACGTGCACGTGCTCGGGCCGCTTGCCGTCGTCCCCGTCCTCGCCCAACTTGCCCTCGACCTGGCGGTGGCGCGCGTAGCCACCGGCGCCGAACAGCACAAACGCGCCGATCCCCGCGCCCACGAGGATCAGCAGTGTGAGGAATACCGCGACGCCGCCTTCCATACGGCGCCTGCTACCCGGCCGCGAACGGCGGCGAAACGCCGGATCGAAACTCAGCGAGCGGAGCTGCGCGACGCCCGGTACTCGGGCTCGTGCTCGCGGGCGTGCTCCAGCGCCGCGCCGACCAGCGCGCGGAACAGCGGGGCGGGGCGCTCGGGACGCGACTTGAACTCGGGGTGAAACTGCGAGGCGACGTAGAACGGGTGGTCGTCGAGCTCGATCATCTCGACGAGGCGCTCGTCGGGCGAGGTGCCGCTGACGATCAGCCCGGCCGCCTCCAGGCGCTTGCGCAGGAAGAGGTTGACCTCGTAGCGATGGCGGTGGCGCTCGTAGATCACGGCCTCGCCGTACAGCTCGCGCGCCCGGGTATCGGCATGGATCTTCACCGGGTCGGCGCCCAGCCGCATCGTGCCGCCGAGGTCGGTGACCTCCTTCTGCTCGGGCAGCAGGTCGATCACCGGATGCGGCGTCTCGGGATCGAACTCGGTCGAGTTCGCGCCGTCCATCCCGGCGATGTGGCGCGCGAACTCCATGACCGCGATCTGCATGCCGAGGCAGACGCCGAGGTACGGGATGCGCTGCTCGCGGGCGATGCGCGCGGCGCGGATCTTGCCCTCGATCCCGCGGCCGCCGAAGCCCCCGGGGATGAGGATGCCGTCGGCGCCGCCGAGGCGGGCCATCGCGACGGCATCGCTCTCGAGCGTCTCGGAGTCGACCCAGTCGATCTCGACGCGGGTGTCGTGGTGGAAGCCCGCGTGGCGCAGCGCCTCGGAGACCGAGAGATACGCGTCCTGGAGGGCGACGTACTTGCCGACGAGCGCGATCTTGACGGTCTCGGTCACCTCGCTCGCGCGGCGCGTGATCTCGGCCCACTCGCTGAGGTCGGGCGGCGGCACGTCGAAGCCGAAGTGCTCGCAGATGAGGTCGTCGACCCCCTCCTCGGCGAACCACAGCGGCACCTTGTAGATGTTGTCGACGTCCTTGGCGCTCACGACCGCCTCGATCGGCAGCGAGGCGAACAGCGCGATCTTCTTGCGGATGTCGGTGCCCAGCTCGCTCTCGGAGCGGCAGAGGACCATGTCGGGCTGGATGCCGATGCGCCGCAGCTCGTTGACGGAGTGCTGCGTGGGCTTGGTCTTCAGCTCGCCGGCGTGGCCGATGTAGGGCACGAGCGTGAGGTGGATGAACATGCAGGAGCGCCGGCCGACGTCGACCGGGAACTGGCGGATGGCCTCGAGGAACGGCAGCGACTCGATGTCGCCGACGGTGCCGCCGATCTCGGTGATGACGACATCGACGTCCTGGGATTCGGCCAGCAGCTTCACCCGCTGCTTGATCTCGTCGGTGATGTGGGGGATGACCTGCACGGTGCCGCCGAGGTAGTCTCCGCGGCGCTCGCGCCGGATGACCGTGTTGTAGATGCCGCCGGCGGTGACGTTCGACGCCCGCGACGAGTTGGAGTCCGTGTAGCGCTCGTAGTGGCCGAGGTCGAGGTCGGTCTCGGCGCCGTCCTCGGTGACGAAGACCTCGCCGTGCTGGTAGGGCGACATCG
>JAWVFS010000418.1:0-3165 GCA_033855795.1 Solirubrobacteraceae bacterium
GACATGCACGGCAAGCCGAGCGCGAAGCTCGTACCCACCGCCCATCTGGACGCGTTGTTCGAGAACGGTGCGGGGTTTGCCGGGTTCGCCGCCGGCAACGTAGGCCAGCGCCCCAGTGACCCCGACCTCGCCGCGATGCCCGACGCCCGCAGCTTCACGCCGCTGCCGTGGCGGCCGAACATCGCCCGCATCGCCTGCGACCTGTACGTGGAGGGCGAGCCGTGGCCCTACTGCCCGCGCACGATCCTGCGCAACCAGATCGAGCGAGCCCAGGCACTGGGCTATGAGTTCAAGATCGGTGCCGAGCTCGAGTACTTCCTGCTGCGGCGCCGCGAGGACGGCACGCTGGAGCCCGCCGACCGCCTCGACGACCTCGAGCAGCCCTGCTACGACATGCGGGCCCTCACGCGGAGCCTGGACTTCGTCACCGACGTGGCGCGCCACCTCAACGCGCTCGGCTGGGACAACTACGCCACCGACCACGAGGACGCCAACGGCCAGTTCGAGCAGAACTTCGAATACGCCGACGCCCTGACGACGTGCGACCGGGCGATCTTCTTCCGCTACATGGTCGAGAGCCTCGCCCACGAGCGAGGTCTCATCGCGACGTTCATGCCCAAGCCGTTCGGTCACCTGACCGGCAACGGCTGCCACTTCCACATGAGCCTCTGGAAGGACGGCGAGAACGTGTTCGAGGCGCCAAACGATGACGATCCCCACGGACTGGGCCTCTCCCGGGCGGCCTACCACTTCGTCGGCGGCCTCAAGGCGCACGCCAAGGCCTACATCGCGCTCACAGCGCCGACGGTTAACTCCTACAAGCGGCTCGTCGTGGGATCGAGCAGCGGCTCAGCCTGGGCGCCGGTCTACATCAGCTTCGGCAACAACAACCGCACCCAGATGCTGCGCATCCCCGCGCCCGGCCGGATCGAGGACCGCACGGTCGACGGCTCGTGCAACCCCTACCTGGCGGCCGCGGCCATCCTGGCCTCAGGCCTCGACGGCCTCGAGCGCGAGCTCGACCCGGGCACCCCGACCTCCGGCCTCAACCTCCACGAGCTCGACGGGGGGACCCTCGCCGAGCTGGGAATCGAGCTGCTGCCCGAGAACCTCCTCGACGCGACGCGCGAGCTCGAGCGCGACGACGTCCTGCGCGCCGCGCTCGGCAACTGCGGCCGCGAGGACTACGTCGACTACTTCATCGCCACCAAGCGCCACGAATGGCAGCAGGCCCACAACCAGATCACCGATTGGGAGCTCAAGCGTTACCTGCAACTGTTCTAGAGGGCGCGATGGCCGACGGCGGCGCTGACCGTGCGCCGAGCGGCGAGCTCGAACGGCTGCGCCGGGAGAACGACACCCTCTCGGCCGTCGTCGGGCTCGTGGGCTCCTCGCCCGACCTCGGCCATGTCCTCGACCGCGTCGTGGACCTGCTCACCCGGGTCTCGGGGTGCCATGCCTGCTTCGTGTACCTCGTGGCCGGCGACCGCCTGCAGATGCGCGCGGCCTCCCCGGTCTACGGCCGCCACGTCGGACACATCGAGTTCGGCGTCGATGAGGGACTGGCGGGCTGGTCGGTGCGCCACCGCCAGGCCGCCGTCATCCGGGACCGGGCGATGGACGACCCGCGGACCAACTTCGTCCGCGAGCTCGAGGAGGAACGCTTCCAGTCGATCGCCGCCGTCCCGGTGCCCTCCCGCGCCGGTGAGATCCTGGGGGTCATCGTGCTCCACACGGCGGCCCCCCACGAGTTCGACGACGGCATCCTCAACGTGCTCGCCCAGACGGCCTCCCTGATCGCCGGCGCGATCGAGAACGCCAAGCTCTACGACGAGGCCCAGCGCCGCGTCGACGCGCTGACCCGGCTGTCGACCCTCAGCCAGCGCATCGCCGCCGTGACGAGGCGCGCCGACCTCTACCGCGTGGCCACGGCCGGGATCCGCGAGCTGCTGCCCTGCGACGACTGCCGCCTGCTCGAGCTCGACGCCGGCGGCCGCCTCGTCGTAGTGGCCGCCGACCCGGCCGCCGGCGTCGCCGTCGGCGCGTTCGACCCGACCGCCGACGTGCTGCAGGAGATGCTCCAGAGCTCGCCGTCGGAGGCGCTGCGGCTGCGCACGGTCGTCGGGCGCGCCCTGGGCCGCGACCACCCGCCCGAGGCCGCACTGGCGGTCCCGGTCGCCGCCGGTTCCGAGCTGCTCGGCGCGCTCGTCGTCGGCGCGCGCGAGGCGTGGCACGACCACGCCGACGAGCTCCTGCGCGCGGTCGCCCACCAGATCGCCGTGGCGCTGAAGAAGGCCGAGATCATCGAGAGCCTCTCGGAGGAGAACAGCGCCCGGGAGCTGTTCGGCGCCCTGGAGGACCGGCGCTGGGACGTCGCCGAGGCGCGGGCGCGGACGCTCGGCTGCGGGCTCGAGGCGCCGCACGTGATCGTCGAGGCCCGGCCGTTCGGCTCCAGCATGTTCGGCGCCGGCGACGAGGCGCGCCTGGAGCGCGCGCTGCGCCAGGCCAAGCCGGGAACCGTCTGCGACACCGACGGCCACCGGGTGCGCGCCCTCGTCCCCGCCCCGTCGGCCGGCGCCGAAGCGGCGCGGACCGTGTCGGGCGCGCTCGGCGCGATCGGGCGCGAGCACGGGGTCGTCCTCGGGGTCAGCACGGCTCGCCGCGGCACGGCCGAGACGCGATCGGCGCTGACCGAGGCCCACGACGCGGCGTCCGTAGCCCTCGCGATGCTCACCGAGGGCGGGGTCCTGCTCTACGGCGAGATGGGGGCCTACCGCTATCTCGTGAGCCTGCTCGACAGCGGCGGTCCCGACGACGAGCTGCGCGCCGCGATCACGCGCCTAGTCGAGTACGACGCCGCCCGGCAGACCCAGCTGCTGACGACCCTCGAGCTCTATCTGACCAACGGGCGCACCTCCACCACGACGTCCCGGGCGCTCACGATCCACGTCAACACCCTCCGCCAGCGCCTCGAGCGCATCGAAGCGCTCACCGGTCTCGATCTCGAGTCCCAGGACCTGCTCGCCCTCCAGCTCGCGATCAAGCTCGCGCGTCTGCGCCGGCCGGCGTCGTGAGGGACGCTCTACTCGCCTCGGCGGGCCCCGGACAGGGTGACGGCGACCACCTTTCGGACCGCCCATATGTGGGTCCCGTCCATAGATGCTC
>JAWVFS010000419.1:0-18795 GCA_033855795.1 Solirubrobacteraceae bacterium
CGCTCGTGTACGCCGGCGCGCAGGACATGGAGGCGCCGATCACCGATCGCCACGAACGCGCCCGCAAGATCAAGCCGCAGTTCGCCGAGGGCGACCTGGTGCGGGTGGCCGGCGGGCGCAACCAGGCCGAGGCGGAGTTCATCCAGGGGCTGCTGCTCGAGGAGGGCGTGCCGTCACTGCTGCGTCGCTCGCGTGGCTTCGACGTGCCCGACTACCTGGCGGCCGGGCCGCGCGACGTGATGGTCCCGGCCTCGGGCGTGCCGGCGGCGCGCCAGGTGCTGCTGGAGGCCGAGATGCTGCCCTCCGGCGCCGCGGGCGAGGGCGTGCGTCCGCTGCGGCTTCTGGCCGGCCTGCTGGCGGCGGCGGCGCTGGTCGCGATCATCGCCTGGCTCGGCACCGACCTGATCGGCTAGCGCCTACTCGGCGGCCGCGAGCCGTTCGAGATGGGAGCGCCACGCCGCGGCGGTGTGCGCGATCTCACGGCCGCCGAATGCCCTGACGAGTGCCCCCTCGGCGCCGTCGGGGTGCAGCGGACGGCAGGCGAGGTCGACGGCGGCACGGCCCCCCTCCTCGCGCGCGAGGAGGTCGAGCACCGTGCCGCCGAGGAGCGCGGAGTCGCGTACACCGGGCGGGAAGTCGGGGCGTCCGCCCTCGTGGAGTCGCCGGGCGATCGCCGGGCGCAGATGGTGCACCTGGCCCGAGAGGTACTGCGCGGCCCCCTGCGCCAGCCACGCCCAGCGCAGGTAGCGCATGAACGAGGCGGGCGTGAACGGGGGAGGAAGCTCCGGGTTGTTCGCGCCGACCACGACCGCCGCGTAGAGGGCGCGCGGCGTGAGCATCAGCAGCTCTCGGGAGCCCGGCACCGCCGATGCCCGACGGGCGAGCAGCCGCGGCGCGAGCATGTGCAGCTCGGAGGCGCCGAACCAGCCGGCGAGGTAGCGCCGCCCGGCCGGGGCCGTGACCACGCGGGCGAGGGGAAGGTAGGGGGCGGCCAGCGCGAGCGCCAGCTCCGAGTCGTGGATGACCGCGGTCAAATCGGGCGCAGTACGGGGGAAGCGCCCGCTGAAGTCCTCGCGCGCCTGCTCGAGCTGTTCGAGCACGCCCGCGGCGTCGTCGGCATCGCGTTCGTCGAAGCGCGCCCGGAAGGAGCGCGAGGACCGTTCGACCCAGGTCATCGGCCGGGCAGACTACCCGCGGCCGCGCCGGCTCCCGGGCGCCCGTACCTTTGGCCGCGCTGGCTCCGGCTCGTAAACAACGAGCCTTCGCCTGCCCCGGCCATGTGAACGGGAGGCTTCGCCTCCCTCCGGGCCCCGGCAGCTCCGGGCCTGCAAACAGCAGGCCCTCCGCTGCGCGGGGCGGTTAGTACCGCTTCGCGGTAATTAGCGGTGGCCTTGGATCTCGATGGCCTGTTGGTACGTCGGGCGGTTGACCCAGGGGATCCGTGGCTGCGTGACCGCGCCGAGCGGCCGGAAGCTGATCGCGTCGAAGCACATCTGGTCGCCGTCGGCGCAGCCGAGGCTGCCGGTGTCGTGGTAGAGCTGGTTGCGCGGCTCGCTCAGGGCCACGCGCAGCGAATCCAGGAGCGCCGTTCGGCACCGTGCGAGGTTGCCGGCGCCGCAGAAGATCACCGGCTTCGGCGCGACCTTCTTCCGCGTCTTCCTCTTGGCCTTCCGCTTTGGCTTCGACGCCGCGGCGGCGGTCGTGCTGCGCTTCGCCCTGCGCTTGGGCTTGGCCTTCGGCTTCGGCTTGACCTTCAGCAGATTGATCAGGTCCTCCTGCACGCTCCCGTACCAGCCCACGTCCCAGGCCGAGCCGAGGTGGTCGCCGCCGTTGTTGGGGTGGTTGTCGATCGGGTCGACACTGGTGAGCTCCTGATACAGCGTGGAGCCGAGCAGCGGTTGGTACACGGCGCGAGAGAGCAGCGGCCACCACGCATCCATGATCTGGATCGCCGCCGCATCGTCGTAGCTGCCGTCGTGGTTGAGGTCACGGCGGTGGGCGCCCGTCTGCTCCCAGCCGCGCAGCCGGTTGAGCGCCCCCTCCAGCGTCCGGTCGTTGGTCTTCCCGATGACCTTGAGCAGGTAGGGCAGCACCCTGCTCCCGCGCAGGTCCACGGTGCCCGCATCCTCCATCGCATTGACCAGGTCGTGAAGCTCGATCTTGCCCTTGCGCCGGATCGACTCCTTGATGCGGTCGTCCAGCGACTGCGAGCGGTAGATCGAGGTGTAGGTGGCGTCGGTGTCGGGCGCGGCGTACCCGGGGGCCTGCTTGTTGTTCCAGCTCGTCAGGTAGTCCTGGTCGATGACCTGGGGATGCTGGGAGAACGGCGTGTAGGCCGCGGTGTTGATGTCCGCGTTGTAGCCCGGCCACTCGAACTTCGCGCGGACGGGAAGGGTGGGGTCGAGGCGGGGCTGGCGCTCCGGGTTGTTGCCGGAGTTGAAGTAGGCGATGTGCTTGTTGTCGGCGTAGAACCAGTTGAACGTGTAGCCGATCTTGGCCACCGCGTGCTGGAAGTCCTGTGGGCTGCGGATCAGGTCCGGGTTGTTGAGGTCGGAGAAGCCGAGCGCCGAGTCGACCTCGTGGTAGTAGGTCGAGCGCAGCTTGGTGTAGGCCACCGGCTTGCCGCCGATCGTGGCCCGGGCGATGACCAGGCCCATCTTCGTGCGCTGTGCCGTGAGCGTCTCCGAGCCCGCGGGCGTGCTGTCGGCCAGGTTGGGTGACCACGAGTTCGTGCGGGTGAGCTGGTCCATCGGCAGGCACTGGCCGCGGAAGACGTAGTAGTCCGAGGACTTCGTCGGCGTACCGCCGTTCGGCTCGCACAGGTCGACGGCGAACACGTCGGTGATGTCCTGCCCGGCCGACGTGGCGCTCCAGGCGTAGTCCGCCCCGTGGCCGAGCTGGACGTAGAGGTTCACCCCGGGGAAGGCCGCGCCCTTGGCGTCCAGCGTGGGCGCGTGCACGTCCTGCTCCATCAGGATCTCGGGCGCGAAGTACGCCACCTGCGGGCCCATGACCGCGAGCGGATGACCCGACTTCGAGTAGCGCCCGGAGACCAGCAGCGCGTTGGACGCCGACCGCGGAAAGCCGCGCTGCCCGGGCAGGTTGCCGAGGATGCCCGCGCCGCCCGGGCGCCCGCCGGCGGAGCGCGAGCGCGACGGGCTGCTCAGCGGGGGCGCCACGTTCGTGGTCGTGACCGAGCCCTGGTCGGGGAGCGCCACGCTGCCCGCCGCGGTCTTCTTGGGCATCACCCGGTACGGGAAGCGCCGGCCGTTGTGCACCGTCGTGGGCGCCTGGGGATCGTCGACCGCGCGGAGCTGCAGCCACATCTGGCGGCCCCTCGTGTTGCCGAACTTCTTCTGGAAGCTCTGGAGCAGCTGGCCCCATTCGAGCTCCCCCCCGCCGCCCCGGCCGAAGATCCCGCCGACGAGCGATGCGGTGGCGATCAGGTCGGTGACCTTCCACGGATCGGGGCCCATCGGGCGGTTGATGGCCGCGTACTCGGCCGGCATCTTGAGCGGGTTGAGCTTGGCCTCGTTGATGTACTGGTTGATCCCGGCGATGTAGCTGAGGGCGTCCTGCTGGAGCTGCGCCCCCTGGGCGCCGTAGATCTCGTCGCCGAGGTCGAACTGCTGCTGGAGATCGGACTCGTTGTACGGCGCGATCGCCCACTGCGAGCGGTCGAAGTCGCGGTTGCCCGGAGCGCCGCCCGCGAACGACGAGAGCTCGGCGCGGCCGAGGTGGCGAAGGATGTCGATGAAGAACAGCCTGTCCTGCGCCGCGGCGTAGCCGAGGCCGAACTCCGCGCCAGCGCGGGTCGAGCCGTAGACGTGCGGGATGCCGAACTGCCGATCTCGCACGATCGTGACGTCGTCGCGCGGGCTCGTGGTGCTGGCGACGTCCTCGGGTCGCACGCCGAAGGTGGCGTCCTTGTAGTACCTCGAGAGGTCGCCCTCGCCCACGTTGGGCGCCCCGTAGACGAGGTTGGCGTACATGTCGCGCTGGTCGTCGTTGTGCGCGGGCCGCGCCGAGCTGTTCGCCTCGTACTGGGCGAGGTCGGCCGAGTTGACGAGCCCGTTGGTGCCCGGCGGGAGCACGTCGCGGAAGCCGGGGAAGCCGTTGAAGCCGTACGGCTGCGGGGTCGGTGCAGCGGCGGCCGGAGCCGCGGCAATGGCCAGCAGGGCGATCCCTGCGGCGGCGATGGTCCTGACGCGAAGCACCATGCTGCTTGCTGCCTTCCCAGAGCGCGAGCGGGCGCGCACGCTACCGCTTTACGGAGTGGCTATGCGCCGGTTCCGGCGCGCTCGCGCTCGTAGTCCAGCTCGGTGCGGACCCCGAGTTCGTGGAGCGCGTCATTGGCCGCGTCCAGCGTCGGACGGTCGCGCACGGCGCGGGCGAGCGCCGCGGCCGAGGCGACCGCCGCGCGCGGCTCGACATACACGGTGAGCGCACCCAGCGCCGAGAGCTCGAGCGGCCGGCGTCCGCCCCGGATCGTCGTCGGGCCGCGCTCGCCGCGGGCGCAGCGCAGCACCTGGGCGCTCGCCTCCGTGGGGATCTCGGCCGCGGCCGCCTCCAGCACGGGAAGGCTCTCGGCGTCGATCGCACGGACGCCGAGCAGGCCGCCCGCTGCGGCCACGTCGGCCAGCGCGAGCAGCAGCTCGTCGTGCGTGAGCTCGCCGTCACAGCCCGGGCCGACCACGGCCGCGAGCGTGGCGAGACCCGCGTCCGCGGCCAGGGTGCCCGCCGCCAGCAGCACCGCGTCGCACAACGGGCTGGCCAGGCCCGGCTCGTCCCCGCCGGCGAGTGCGTCGCCGCCGACATCCACGAGCACGAGCAGGTCACAGTCGAGCGCAGCGGCCGCGTCGGTCAGGCCCGCGGCGACCGCGGCCGGCCCGGGGATTGGGTCGACGAGCAGCGTGTCGGCGCCGAGGAGGCCGGCCATGTGCGCCTCGGCGAAGGCGAACCCCCCGGGGCCGCGGGTGGCGGGTCCGGCCAGCGCCGTCGCGCCGTTGAGGTTCCGGGCGCCCTCCAGTTCGGCCAGGCCGCGCGGGCCCGGAAGCGGGTCGATCGGCAGCCGCTCCCAGGTCACGCCGCCGAGCACCGACGGAGTTCCGAGACTGCGCGCGTGCTCGGCCACGACGAGTGCGCCCACCACGTCGCCACCGCCCCCGGCACCAACGCACAGCGCGCGCCGGGCGTCCCGGAGGAGGGAGTCGGGCGTCAGCTCAGGCGAGCGCCGGCTGGGCGTCGTCGACGATCGACCGGATCTCTTCGGCGGCGCGCTCGAACTCGTCGTCCGAAAGCACGGGCGTCCCCTCGAACGGGAGGTCGCGCTGCAGGTCCAGCCAGGAACGGCAGCCGCCGTACTCGTCGCGCACCTTGACGGTCACGGGCCGCGGGATGCGGTACGTCCGGAGCAGCAGCACATGGAGCGGGAAGCGACGCTTCCAGGCCAGCCGCTTCTCGGCGTAGTCGGGCGTCCACACGTAGTACGGCGAGAGGCCGTCGACGCAGCGCCGGTCGGAAACGGTGAAGTGTCCGGCCACCTCCGCCCAGGCGCGGATCCGGACGCGGTCCGGCTGCTGGATCCCGCCGTCCGTGGTCCAGGCGTGCGGCGAGGGCTCGCCCTCGGCCCAGACGCCCTCCTCGAGCGCGCGGCGCAGCTCCGGCTGGTGGGACTCGCGCACGAGGTCGATGCGCTGGTGGTCGAAGGTGGGATAGAGGAAGAACTGCTCGTGCTCGAGCTCGAAATGGCGCTCGGTCTCGCGGATCCCCCCCTTGCGCAGGGTGATCAGCTGCTCGCCCTCGGCAAGCGCGCGCACGGTGACAGCCCATTCTTTGAAAGCGATTGGCATAGGAAGCTGCGAACGACGGATTGCTTCTCTTTGTCCCGCGCCGCCGGAACCCGGCGATTGCCTTGCGGGGAAGCCGCATTCTATGCGATTGAGCCGGAATTCCAAAATGCCCCAGCAAATCAAGGGTTTTCACAGGCGCGTTCCGGCGGTGCCCTCCAACACCTCGATCAGGGCGGCGAAGTCGGCGTCCCCGAGCCCGCGGCCCGCGGCCGCGGTGAGGATCTCGCGGGTCTGGGCGGCAGATGCGAACGGCGCTCCTGCGGCCTGCCCCTCCTCGAGGCAGAGGCGCACGTCCTTGAGCATGTGCTCGAGCTTGAACAGCGTCGTGTAGTCGTGCCGGCGCATCGGTCCGGCCTTCAGCTCCAGCATCGCCGAGCCGCCCGATCCAGCGCCCATGACCTGCTCGAGCGCGTCGAGGTCGACCCCGGTGCGGCGAGCGACCAGCAGCGCCTCGCCGACCGTGGCTGCGTTGACGGCGGCGACCGCGTTGTTGATCAACTTGATCATCTCGCCGTTCCCCAGCGGGCCGACGTGCACGATCAGCGCCCCCATCGCATCGAAGAGCGGACGGGCGTGCTCGAAGTCCTCGGCCTCGCCGCCGGCCATGATGGTCAGCGTCCCGTCCTCGGCCTTCGGCGAGGAGCCCGTCACGGGCGCGTCCAGGAAGCGGATCTCCCGTTCGGCGAGGGCGGACCCGATCCGGCGCGTCTGCGTGGGCGAGATGGTGGACATGTCCACGCACAGCAGCCCGGCCCGGGCGCCGTGCACCACACCCTCCTCGCCGAGCAGGACCGCCTCGACCTGCGGGCCGTCCACCACCATGGTGATCACGACCTCGGCTTCGGCCGCGGCCTCCGCCGGCGTCCCGGCCACGGTGGCGCCGTGCTCCCGCCCCCAGGCGTCAGCGGTCGAGCGGGTGCGGTTGAAGACGACGAGGTCGTGCCCTGCGCGGCGCAGGTTGGCCGCCATGCGGGAGCCCATGATCCCCAGGCCGATGAAGCCGACTCTCACGGCGTGCGTGTGACTTGGCCGAACACCGGAACGGTCTCCCAGGCTAGCTGGAAGCGAAGGTGTGAGGCCGGGAGGGCTCGCGAAGCGAGCCCGGTCAGGGCCTGAAAAGATCGCTCCGTGGCTGACACGCGCCTGGGAGTCGACGTCGGCGGGACGTTCACCGATCTCGTCGCGCTCGTCGACGGTGACCTCGTGACGGCCAAGGTTCCCTCAACGCCCGAGGACCAGTCCGAGGGCGCGATGCGAGCCGTCGAGGCGGCGGGGTGCGAGCCGGGCGACGTCGCCGCCTTCGCGCACGGCATGACCGTGGCCACGAACGCGCTGCTCGAGCGGCGTGGGGCGCGAACGGCGCTCGTCACCACCGAGGGCTTTCGCGACGTGCTCGAGATCGCGCGCCAGAACCGCCCCTCGCTCTACGACCTGACGCGGGACCGCCCGCCCGCGCTGGTCCCACGGGACCTGCGCTTCACCGTTCCCGAGCGGATGGGACCGGAGGGGGAGATCGAGCCGCTCGACGCGGCCGGCTTGGAGCGGACCGTGACCGCCCTTCGCGACGCCGATGTCGAGGCGGTCGCGGTCTGCCTGCTGTTCGCGTTCCGCCATCCCGAGCACGAGCGCACCGTCGGAGAAGCCGTGCGCGATGCCCTGCCCGGGGTCCACGTGTCGCTGTCGAGCGAGGTCCTGCCCGAGTTCCGCGAGTACGAGCGCTTCGCGACGACCGCCGCCGACGCATATCTGTCTCCGCGGATCGCCGCCTACCTGCGCCACCTCGCCGAGCGCACGCAGTCGAAGGGCGTCCCGCGGCCGCTGGTGATGCGCTCCTCGGGAGGCGTCGAGGACATGGACGCCGCGGCCGAACACGCCGCATCCTGCGTCCTCTCCGGCCCGGCCGGCGGCGTGGTCGGTGCCGCGTTCGCGGCGTCGGCGAGCGGCTTTGAGGACGTGCTCACGTTCGACATGGGGGGCACCAGCACCGACGTGGCGCCGATCCGCGGCGGTGAGGCCGAGACGACGACCGACGCGGTCGTCGCCGGTGTCCCGCTGAAGCTGCCGATGGTCGACGTGCACACGGTGAGCGCGGGTGGCGGCTCGATCGCCTGGGCGGACGCCGGCGGCGCGCTGCGCGTGGGCCCGCGCTCGGCCGGGGCCGAGCCCGGCCCCGCCGCCTACGAGCGCGGCGGAGAGGAACCGACGGTCACCGACGCCAACCTGCTGCTGGGCTACCTCGACGCCGGCGCCACCCTCGGCGGCGAGGTGGTGCTGCGGCGGGCCGCAGCCGAACGCGCGCTCGGCGCCGTCGGCGAGAAGCTCGGCCTCGATCCGCTCGAGGCGGCGCTGGGCATCGTGCGCGTGGCCGACGCCGAGATGGTGCGCGCGCTGCGGGTCGTCTCGGTGCACCGTGGCCTGGACCCGCGCGACTTCGCACTCGTCGCCTTCGGCGGCGCCGGCGGCATGCATGCGTGCGCGCTGGCCGAGGAGCTCGGCATGGCGACGGTGCTCGCGCCGCGCGCCGGCGGCGTCCTCAGCGCGCTCGGCCTCGCCATCTCGGACCTGCGCCGCGACGACGTCGCCGCCTGGCTCGCGCCGCTCGACGACGTCGCGGTGGACGACCTGGAGCGGGCGTTCGCCGACATGGAGGAGGCGGCGGGGGCGGACCTGGAGTCCCCGCGCTTCCAGCGGCACGCCGACCTGCGCTACCGGCTGCAGTCCTACGAGCTGACCGTCGAGGCCGACGACGTCGGCGCACTGGCGGACCGCTTCGCCGAAGCCCACGAGCGGCGGTACGGGTACCGCGTGGACGGCGAGCCCATCGAGCTGGTCAACCTGCGGCTCACCACCACCGTGGCGGTGCCCAAGCCGCAGCTGCGGGAGCCGCCCGTCCAGGGCGCGCCCGCGCCGCGCCGCCGCCGCGCGAACTTCGACGGCGAGTGGATCGAGGTCGACGTCCTCGAGCGCGCCGGGTTGGGCGCCGGTTCCGAGGTCGCTGGTCCCTCGGTGGTCGAATTCCCCGAGTCCACCTGCGTCGTGCGCCCGGGCTGGCACGGGGCGGTTGACGACGCCGGAACGCTGGTGCTGCGGCAGGAGGACGGGAGCTGACCCGATGAGCGAGCGGCTGGATCCCGTCACCCTGTCCGTGCTGTCCAGCGCTCTGGCGAGCATCGCCGAGGAGGCCGGAGCACTTCTCATCCACGGCGCCTACTCCTCGAACATCAAGGAGCGCCGCGACTGCTCGGCCGCGCTGTTCGACGCTGCGGGGCGCATGGTCGCCCAGGCCGAGCACATCCCGGTCCACCTCGGGGCCATGCCCGAGGCCGTCGCGGCGGTGATGGAGCGCGGGCCGCGGCCCGGGGACGTGTTCGTGCTCAACGACCCCTACACCGGCGGGACGCATCTCCCCGACCTCACGCTCGTGACGCCGATGACGGTCGACGACGAGGTGCTCGGCTACGCAGTGACACGTGCGCACCACTCCGACGTCGGCGGCATGCGCCCCGGCTCGATGCCCTCCGATTCCCGCGAGATCTACCAGGAGGGCCTGATCCTGCCGCCGCTGCGGCTCGTGCGGGAGGGTGAGGAGGTGCGCGAGGCGACGGACCTGATCCTCGCGAACGTGCGCACGCCCGACGTGCGTCGCGGTGACCTGCGCGCCCAAACCGCGGCCAACCGCCTGGCCGAACGGCGCCTGCGCGAGCTGATCGCACGCCGCGGCCGCGACCTCGTGCTGTCGGCGATGGAGGAGGTGCTCGCCTACGCGGAGCGCCGCACGGGCGAGGCGCTGCGCGGAGTGCCGGATGGCTCGTATGAGGCCGCAAGTGAGATCGAGGGCGACGGCGTCAGCGACGACGACGTGCCCCTGCGGGTGCGCGTCGAGGTGCGCGGCGAGCGGGTGCGGATCGACTTCGCCGGGACGGCGGACCAGGTCGCCGGAAACGTCAACTGCCCGCTCGCCGTCACGCGCTCGGCCTGCTACTTCGCGCTGCGCGTCCTGCTCCCGCCCGACGTCCCGGCCAACGCCGGCGCGTACACCGCCTTGGAGATCGACGCCCGCGAGGGGTCGCTGGTCAACGCACGCCGCCCCGCCGCCGTCGTGGCCGGGAACGTCGAGACCTCGCAACGGGTGGCAGACACGGTGCTGATGGCGCTGGCGCAGGCCGTTGACCTACCTGCGCAGGGACAGGGGACGATGAACAACGTCGTGATCGGCGGGGCGCGCTGGACCTACTACGAGACGATCGGCGGTGGCCAGGGCGCCAGCGCCTCGGGCCCGGGCCCTTCGGGCGTGCACGTCGGCATGAGCAACACGCTCAACACCCCGATCGAGGCGCTCGAGCTGGAGTATCCGCTGCGCGTGGAGCGCTACGAGCTGGCGTACGGCTCCGGTGGCGAGGGCGCCAACCGAGGCGGCGACGGGATCGAGCGCAGCGTCCGGGTGCTCGAGGACGCCAGCCTCTCGCTCCTGACCGACCGCCGCCGCCATGACCCCGCGGGAGCGAATGGCGGAGCGCCGGGGCGACGCGGCGAGAACCGCCTCAACGAAGACGAGCTGCCACCCAAGACCGGCGCCGAGCTGAAGGCGGGCGACGTCGTCAGTGTCCGCACGCCGGGCGGAGGCGGCTACGGACGGATCCCAAGCACCAGCGACTAGCGACCAGCGACCAGCGACTAATCGCTACGCCGCGATCTTCTCGATTTCCGTTTCCTCAGTCTCCGCCAGGTGCTGATGCGACGGGCAGTAGCCGTTGTGCGGCAGCGGCATGCGCTGGCACGGCGTGCCCTTTCGCGTGGTGGCGCGGCACTGAAGCGGGTTGCCGTTCGCGTCGTAGCCCTGGCGCGGCATCTGCGCGAGCCATTCGTCGGCGGCGGCGACGTAGCGGCGCACGACGCAGTAGACGCGCTCCTGGCTGCTCATCGGGAAGTAAAAGCGAATGTCGTTGAACAGCGTTCGTGCCGGCCGCGCGAAATAGTGGCGATCCGTGACCATGCGCTCGACCGTGGACTCGCAGGCTGCCAGCACGCGATGGTGGTTGACCCATCCACAGCCATTGCTCGAGTCCGACTCGAGGATCTCCTCGGCGAGCTCGCGGTAGATCGCTCGGCTGATGTGAAACATGAACCCTCGCTCCTTGATTGGTCCGTACCCGACCCGCCTCCACGGCGAGTATGCGCCTGCCCTGTGAAGGTGGAAACGCAGCGTTTATTAACTCGGCGTTAAGTCGCCCCCGGCGGGTCCTCGGTCAGTTCGAGATTCGACTCCATCCGCTAATGCGTGATACCCGGACACGGCGGCTGTAGGCGCCGAACATTCGTCTAGGGCCGGCCCGATGGTCCGCTGCAGGTCTGGACGCGGCCCGTCCGCGTCGCCTACGTCCACTCCTCGAACACCGGGTCGGCGCCGGGCGCCAGCACGGAGTGGTGGTGGTCGAGCGCGGGATCGCGATCGGGATGGTCCCGCCGCCGGTGCGCGCCGCGGCTCTCCTCGCGGGCGAGCGCACTGGCCGCCACGAGCCGCGCGAGCGGGTGCTCGTGGGCGCTCAGGCGCTCCAACCCCTCGCGGTCGCGCTCGAGCCCCGCGAGCTCCCACACGGCCGCGCGCGTCTCCGGCGTGGGCAGCGTCGTCGCCGCGGTTTCCATGACCTCGGCGCCGCGCGGCGCGGCGCCGAGCGACGGCGCCGGCTCGTCGAGCACCGCCAGCGCGGCCCGGCGCCCGAACACGAAGCACTCCGACAGCGAGTTGGAGGCGAGCCGGTTGGCGCCGTGCAGGCCCGTGCACGCGCATTCGCCGATCGCGTAGAGGCCGGGCAGCCGCGCGCGCCCCTCGCCGTCGGTGGCGATACCGCCCATCAGATAGTGCGCCGCCGGGGCCACCGGCACCAGCTCGCGGGTCGGCTCGATGCCGGCGTCGCGCAGCGCGTTGACCACGTTGGGGAAACGGCGCGGGTCCACCATCCGCATGTCCAGGCCGACCGCGGGCGCCCCGGTCTCGAGCAGGCGGCTCCGAATCGCTCGCGCGACCTCGTCGCGCGGCGCGAGCTCGTCCACGAAGCGCTCGCCCGCGGCGTCGAGCAGAATCGCGCCCTCGCCCCGGAAGGCCACGGTGATGAGGAAGCCCTCCACACTGCGCCGGCGGCGCCCGGCCGCGTCGGTGCGGCGCGGGTCGACGACCGCCGTGGGATGGAACTGCATCAGCTCGAGGTCCGCGATCGGCGCGCCGGCCTCCAGCGCGAGCAGCAGCCCGCTGCCGAAGGCGCCGGGCGGGTTGGTGGTGCGCGACCACAGCGCCGCCGCTCCGCCGCTCGCGAGTATCACTCCGCGCGCGGAAACGGTGGTCCCGTCGTGACACACCAGCCCGGTGCAGCGCCCGTCGCGAACGCTCAATTCCGCGGCGCGCCGCGCCTCCAGCACGACGATGCGCTCATCCTCCACCACGTCGGCGGACAGCTGCCGGGTGATGCGCCGGCCGGTCGCGCTGCCGCCGGCGTGCACGACCCGGCGCACGCTGTGCCCGCCCTCGAGGCCCAGCGCGAGGCGCCCGAAGCGGTCGGCGTCGAAGCGCACGCCGAACGCGGCCAGCTCGCGCACCCGCGCGGGCGCATCCTCGCACAGGACCCGCGCCGTGGACTCGCGGCCGGCCGCGCGCCCGGCGGCCAGGGTGTCCTCGAGGTGGCGTTCGGGCGAGTCGTCGACCGCGAGGGCCGCGGCGAGGCCGCCCTGCGCCCAGTACGAGGCGGTGCGTGCGAGCGCTGTTGCGGACACGAGCGCGACGCGTGCACCGGCCCGCGACGCCGTGAGCCCGGCGTAGAGTCCGGCCGCGCCCGCCCCGACGACGGCGACATCGGCCTCGATCAGTCCAGCGCGAGCCATCGGCCACGCTCTACGGTACTAGTGGGGCGCCGAGCCCCACCGGCATGCCACGGCCGCTCTACTTTCACCACCCCTCGTCGCTGGAGCACGACACCGGCGCCCACCCCGAGCGTGCGGCCCGGATCCTGGCGATCGAGCGCGAGCTGGACTCGCGCGGCTGGCTCGGCTTCGAGCGCGTGGCGGCCCCGGAGGTCGAGGCCGCAGCCCTCGAGGCGGTGCACCCGCCGGAGCACATCCGAGCGATCGCGCAGCTGTCCGCGCGCGGCGGCGGGGCGATCGACCTCGACACGGTGGCGAGCGCGGGCTCGTACGAGGCGGCGCTCCACGCGGCCGGCGGCGCGATGGCGATGGCCGACGCGTTGGCCGCGCCGGGCGGTCCGAGCGCGGCCTTCAGCGGGCTGCGCCCACCGGGCCACCACGCGGAGCCCCGGCGGGCGATGGGCTTCTGCCTGTTCAACAACGTCGCCGTCGCCGCCCGCCGCGCGCTCGACGAGCACGGCTGCGCGCGCGTGCTGGTGCTCGACTGGGACGTGCACCACGGCAACGGCACCGCGGCGGTGTTCGCCGAGGACCCCGCGGTGTTGTTCTGCTCCATCCACCAATGGCCGCTGTATCCCGGCACCGGGGCCGCCGACGATGTCGGCCGTGGCGCCGGGGAGGGGAAGACTCTCAACCTGCCGGTCCCGGCCGGCACGGGCGACGACGCCTACGTCTCGCTGGTCGAGCACGTCGTCGTGCCGGTGGCGCGGGAATTCCGGCCCGAGCTCGTGTTGGTCTCCGCGGGCTACGACGCGCACCGCGACGACCCGCTCGCCGGCTGCCGCGTCACGGAGGCGGGCTTCGCGGCGATGACGGGCACGCTGCTCCGGCTGTGTGCCGAGCTCGGCGACGTGCCGCTCGGCATGGTGCTCGAGGGCGGCTACGACCTCGACGCGCTCGCGAGCTCGACCGCCGCCACGTTGGAGGTCCTCGGGGCCGACCGTCCGCCACCGTCCGGCGACGTCGCGATGCACCCATTGGCGGTCGAGGCCGCCGCCCGCGCGACCCGGCACTGGCCGGGCCTTGCCCGCGTCAGCGCGGGCTGACCTGGGCCACGAAGACCGACGCCGGCGCACGACCACCGAGCCGGCCCTCCGCCGACACGGCTCCGGCCTGCGACGGGAACCGCCCCGTGAAGACGACGAACGACGCGCCGCTGGCGTCGATGTTGAACCGCGAGGTGTCGAGCACGCCGGCCTTGATCCCGTTGGCGATCAGGTCACGGGCGCGCTGCTCGGCCGCGGGGCGACTCGACACCGTCGCCAGGACGACGGTCCACCCGACCTTGCCGCGCGGCCAGGACGCGATGGTCCCGCCGGCTGCCGGGGCGGAGGCGGTCGTGGGGGTCGTGGCCCTGGTCGACGTGGGCGCGGCCGGAGCCGGCTTGGCCGTTGCCGTGGCCACCCGCGCCGTAGCCGGCGTGGCGGCGGCACGGCCGGCATCGCCCGAGAGCGCGTTGACCACGATCACCACCGCGACGACGACGGCGGCGACGACGCCGAGGACGATCGCGGCGGCGAGCTTCCAGCTCGGTGGCCGCATGATCCGTGTGGTCGCAGCGGCGCCGCACTCCAGGCACCAGTCCTGGTCAGGGGCCAGGTTCGCGCCGCAGCGCGGGCAGCGCAGCTGCGAGGCCGGCTCCGTCGTGGCCGTGGTCACGAGCGCGAGGCGTCGGCCGACCGCGACGGGAGGCGCCCGGCCTCGATCTCGGTCGTGAGATCCTCGCCCGCCGTGCCGTTCGGGGTCGGCCCGGCGGTCACCTCGTCGTCCGTCTCGGGCTCGTCCGGCGCGAGCGCGTCGGTCTCGACCGTGTCCTGCGGTGCGGCCGGGGCCTCGGCGGCGGCCGGCTCGTGCGCGTCAAGATCGTCGAGGTCGACGACTTGGCCGGCCTCCGCCTCCGCCTGCTCGGTCAGCGCCAGTCCGCAGCGCCAGCAGTAGTGGGCATCGGTCGAGTACAGCGTGAGGCAGCGCGGGCATGAGCCGCCGACGCCGGGCTCGCGCACCGCGAGGGGCCCGCGGCGACCGCCGAGCATCGCCTCGAACGCGCGGAGCTCGCGGTCGGCCTCGAACATCAGGCGCAGCTTCTCGCGCACGAGGTCCTGGCGCTTGGAGCCGAAGCGGTACATGTCGAAGATCAGCCCGCCGAGGTCGCGCATCTGCAGCTCTCGCTGCTTGCGCAGGAACCGGACCTGGCGCCGCAGGCGGCCACGCTGGGTCAGGCCGAGGCGGATCGCACGCCGCCTGGGCTTCGGGCGCACGGCCAGCGCGGTGCTGCGTTGGTCGGGACCGGTCATGGTGAGAAGGCACCCCGCGAGAACCTCCGCCCGGGCGCCCCGGCGGCCGAGTATAGCCCCGGCTCCCGGCGCAAGGTCCGGCAGGCTGCTGCGAGTCAGAACGGCCCTGGCGCGCTTTCGTTGCGGTCTGGTCTGGTCTCGTAACGCAAGCGCCCCGAGACTCGCTGGCCATGCAACCCACGATCCTCGGGAGGTCACCATGGGGTACCGCGTGATGGGCCGCGCGCACGCGGCGCTGTCGAATCTGCGCACACGCCAGTCCGGGCAGGGCACGGTCGAGTACGTCGGCCTGATCCTGCTCGTCGCCGTCGTCCTTGCCGGCGTCGTCGCCGCCACGAAGGGCACGAACATCGGCAGCGGGCAGATCGGCGAGACGATCCTCAAGAAGCTCAAGAGCGCCCTGGACTCAGTGCACTGACGGCGCCAGACGGCCGCCAGGCTGTGTCCTCGCCGGCTCGCGTGCAAAGCACGCCACGCCGGGCTCCGTCCTTGCCTGGCGACCCTCGGCGCGCGTCAGCGCGTGGCACACTGGGCGGGTGGCGCCCGGAGATCCGTTGCGCGAGCGCCCGATCGCCGTGTTCGACTCGGGGGTCGGGGGGCTGACCGTCCTGCACGAGCTGCTCGTGTCGCTGCCGCACGAGGACTTCCTGTACCTCGGCGATACGGCGCGGTTCCCGTACGGGGATCGCTCGGCGCCCGAGCTCGAGGGCTTCGCGCTCCAGATCGCCGACGAGCTGTTGGGCCGAGGGGCGAAGCTCCTCGTGGTCGCGTGCAATTCGGCCACGTCCGCCGCGCTCGGAGCCCTGGAGGCGCACGTGGCCGCGCGCAGCGATGCGCTCGACGTGGTCGGGGTCGTCGGGCCGGAATCCCAGCTCGCGGTCGAGGCCACGCACAGCGGGCGCATCGGGCTGCTGGCCACGCCCGCGACGGTGGCCAGCGGCGCCTACTTCCGCGCGGTGCACGCCTCCGATCCGCACGTCGAGCTCGTGGCCGTCGCCTGCCCGGACCTCGCGCCGATCATCCAGGGCGGCTTCCCCTTCGACCAGCGCGTGGTGGACACGGTGCGCTCGTACTGCGAGCCGCTGCGGGCGGCCGCCGTCGACACGGTCATCCTCGGCTGCACCCACTACCCGCTCGTGGCGCCGATGCTCCAGCGCACGCTGGGGCGCGACGTCGCGCTGGTTTCGTCGGGCCACGCCGTGGCGCGGCGGGTCGAGCATGCGCTGGGCGTACGCGACCTCGAGAGCCCGCGAGAGGGGGAGGGTGACTACCGCTTCCTGTGCACCGCCGACGTCGAGGGATTCCGCACCCTCGGGACGCGCTTTTTGCAGATGCCGTTGGGAGCGGTCGAGCACATCGACCTCCCGGCCCGGGTGCCGGCATGAGCGCCGAGCGCTCCGGCGGGCGCGCGGCCGACGAGCTGCGGCCGGTCTCCATCGAGCCCGGCTTCATGCGCAGCGCGACCGGCTCCGCGCTGATCGCCGCCGGCGGCACGCGCGTGATCTGCACCGCCTCGGTGCAGGAGTCGGTGCCGAAGTGGCTGGCCGGGCAGGGCCGCGGCTGGCTCACGGCGGAGTACGGGATGCTGCCGGCGTCCACCGGCGAGCGAAAGCAGCGGGATGTCACCCGCGGTCGCCTCGACGGCCGCACGGTCGAGATCCAGCGACTGATCGGCCGGTCGATCCGCGGCGTGGTGGACTTCGCGGCGCTCGGCGAGCGGACCGTGTACGTGGACTGCGACGTCCTCGAGGCCGACGGCGGCACCCGCTGTGCGGCGATCACCGGCGGGTACGTGGCGCTCGAGCTGGCCTGCCGGCGGCTCCTGGACAGCGGCACCATCGGCCGCCTGCCCCTGACCGGCAGCGTGGCGGCGGTCTCCTGCGGGGTCGTCGACGGGGAGCCTCTCCTCGACCTCGACTACCCGGAGGACTCCGCCGCCGAGGTCGACGCCAACGTGGTCATGACCGGCGAAGGCGGCCTCGTCGAGGTGCAGGCCACCGCGGAGCGCACGCCGCTCTCGCGCACGCACCTGGACGAGCTGCTGGCGCTCGCGGCCGGCGGGATCGAGCGCCTGCGCGCCGCCCAGGCCGACGCTCTGAGCTGACGGTGCGCTTCGTGCTGGCGACCCGCAATGCGCACAAGCAGCGCGAGTTCGCGCGCCTGCTCCCGGGTCACGAGATCGAGGCCCTGCCCGAGTCAGTCTCGCTGCCGCCCGAGACCGGCGCCACCTTCGCGGAGAACGCCCTCCCCAAGGCCCGCGCGGCCGCCGCGGCCATGCCGCGGCCGGCGATCGCCGACGACTCGGGCATCGAGGCCGCCGCGCTGGACGGCGCCCCCGGCGTGCGCTCCGCTCGCTTCGCCGGCGTGGAGGCCACCGACGCGGAGAATCTCGATCGGCTGCGCCGCGAAGCGCCCGCCGGCAGTCCGCTGGCGTACGTGTGCGTCGTGGCCTTCGTGGACCCCGACAGCGGCGAGGAGCGGCTGTTCGAGGGCCGCTGCACCGGCACGATGGCCGCGGCGCCGCGCGGGAGCGGGGGGTTCGGCTACGACCCCGTGTTCGTACCCGACGACATCGACGACGAGCGCACGATGGCCGAGCTCGCCGACGAGGAGAAGGACGCGATCTCCCACCGCGGCCGGGCGGCGCGGGCGCTGGCGCGCTGGCTCGCGGGGGAGCGGGAGGTCGCCCCGTGAGCCCGCCGCGCGCGAGCGCCGGAATCGTGGCGCCGCCCCCGGAGCCGCGGGCGGCCGATGCCGGCCCGCGCCCCGTGAAGACGCGCGCGGCCGCCCTCTCGATCGCCTCGAACAGCGCGCTGATCCTGCTCAAGGTCGTGGCCGGCGCGATCACCGGGTCCGTGGCGATCCTCAGCGAGGCGATGCACTCGAGCATCGACCTGATCGCCTCGATCGTCGCCTTCATCTCGGTGCGCAAGGCCGACGAGCCGGCCGACGCGGACCACCGCTACGGCCACGAGAAGATCGAGAACCTCTCGGCCGCGATCGAGGGGATGCTGATTCTCGTCGGCTCCGCCGTCATCGCGTTCGAGGCGATCCGCCACCTCGTCGTCGGAACCGAGGTCCAGCGACTCGGGGTGGGCATCGCGGTGGTCGGCGTGTCGGCCGTCGCCAACCTGACCGTGGGAGGGATCGTGGCGCGCCGTGCGCGCGCGACCGAATCCGCGGCGCTCGAGGGCGACGCGGCACACCTGCGCACCGACGCGCTCACGTCGGTCGGCGTCCTCGTCGGCCTCGTCCTCGTGCAGGTCACGGGGGCCGACTGGATCGATCCGATCGTGGCACTCGCGGTCGCGGCCGCGATCGTCGTCTCCGGGGTGCGCATCCTCACGCGCTCCTCGCGGGTGCTCGTGGACGAGGCGCTCCCGGCCGACGAGCAGCGGGCGATCGGAGAGGCCGTGCGGGCCTTCGGGCCACGGGGAGTCGCGGGGTACCACAAGCTGCGCACGCGCCGCGCCGGCGCCCGCCGCTACGTCGACCTGCACGTGCAGTTCCGCGCCGGCACCACCCTCGAGGACGCGCACGCGATCGCCCACGAGCTGCAGGACGCCATCCGCGCCCGGGTCAGGGGCGCCGATGTGCTGATCCACCTCGAACCGGAGGGCAACGTACGCCCCGGGACCGAGATCGGGCCGCGGTCTGGATGATTGATTTCATGGCCGCGTGTGCGTGGGGGCGCGCGGGAGCGAGCTGGGCGGGGGAAGCAGGGCGAAGCCAATACC
>JAWVFS010000420.1:0-6892 GCA_033855795.1 Solirubrobacteraceae bacterium
AGCGCCCGTTGCCGCGGCCGTCGAACGTCACGACCCGGAAGTGGCGGGCCAGGTACGGGATCTGCGCCTTCCAGAAGCGCGAGTGCACCAGCGACCACGTGGGGAGCAGCAGCAGCGTCGGCTCGCCGTCGCCGTAGACCTCGTAGAAGCTGCGCACACCGTCACGCTCGACGTAGCCCTCGGCGTCGGGGTAGCGGGCGCGCACGGGCTCCTGCGACCGCAGCTCCCGTCGCTCGCTTCCGATGACCGTCGCCATGAGCTGACTGTCGCATGTCGTGCCGGGTCTGAACAGGTCCTTTTCCGCAGTGGAAGCGAGGTAGGGTCGAGCCCATGGCGTCAGTTGCCCCACCCGAGCCGATCGCGGCGGGCTTCCTCGCCGCGCTCGATGATCGGGAGCGCTCCGACCTGCTGAAGCGGGGCGGCCGCCGGCGCTACCGACGCGGCGCCGTGGTCTTCCACGAGGGCGGCGGATCCGACGAGATCGTCGTCGTGCTCGCCGGCCGGGTGAAGGTCTCGACCGTCACCGCCGACGGTAAGGAGGTGGTGCTGGCGTTCCGCGGGCCCGGCGACCTGCTCGGCGAGCTTTCCGCGATCGACGGCGAGGCGCGCTCGGCCACGGTGGGCGCGCTCGAGGCGGTCGAGGCGGCCGTCGTGGCGGCGAATGACTTCCGGGCCTTCCTCTCCGCGCACCCGCGCGTCGCGATCCTGCTCCTGGAGATGCTGGCCCGCCGGCTGCGCGACGCCGACCGCAAGCGCGTCGAGTTCGGCGCGCACGACACTCTCGGGCGCGTCGCCGCGCGCCTGGTGGAGCTCGCCGAGCGCTACGGCGAGCCGGTCGCGGGCGGGGTGAGGATCACGCTTCCGCTCTCCCAGGAGGAGCTGGCCGGGTGGACCGGATCGTCGCGCGAAGCCGTGGGCAAGGCGCTCCACGCCCTGCGCGGCCTCGGCTGGGTACGCACCGAGCGCCGCCGCATCACGGTTCTGGAGATGGAGCCGTTGCGGCGGCGCTCGATGTGAGGGATCGGATCAGGCCTTGAGCTCGTAGAGGACCGAGAACGGGTGCTCGACGGGGAGCTTGCGGAAGTGGCCGTAACCGGACTCGGTGGCCAGTTCCTCGGCCTTGTGCTGGCCCATGCACGCCCCGATCCCCTCACCACCGTGGGCGAGCGACGTGGTCATGCAGTACAGCGTCGAGACGTTGTAGAGGAAGCGGCCCAGCGGGTTGTCGTTCTCGGCCACCTCGCCCGAGGCGTTCATCTCCAGCATCAGGTAGGTGCCGTCCTGGCGCAGCCCCGCCCGGATCCCGCTCATCAGCCCGACCGGGTCCACCGAGTCGTGGACCACGTCGAACGTGGTGATGAGGTCATACGCGCCCCTCTTCACGTCGGCGCCGTCGCCGACCTCGAACGTGACCCGGTCGGCGACGCCCTCGGCCTCGGCACGCGCGCGGGCGCGCTCGATCGAGCCGGCGTGGACGTCGACACCCGCGACGTGGGCGTTGGGGAACGCCTTGGCGATCGTGATCGGCGCCCGACCCGAACCGCAGCCGACGTCCAGGGCCGTGCCGCCCGCCTCGAGCTTCTCTACAACGCCCGGCAGGGCGGGCATCCAGGCCTGGACGAGATGGTGCCTGTACCAGGGAGCGGTCAGCCGCTCGATGGCCTCGTACATCTCGGGCGAGTACTCGTCCTGGGTGACGCCCCGGCCGGTGCGGAAGGCCTCGGCGACCTTGGGCGCGACCGTCACCGTGGGCACCGCCATCTGCAGGAGGCCGCCAGTGAAGAACGGGAACTCCTCGTCGGCCAGCGGAAGGGCGTGCTCGGGCGGCAGGCGATAGCGCCCGGCCGCGGCGTCGTACTCGACGTACTCCGCCGTGGCCATCGAGCCGAGCCATTCGCGCAAGTAGCGCTCGTTGAGCCCGGTGCGCTCGGCCAGCTCCGCCGGTGTCACGGGGGCGCCGTCGGCGAGGGCCTTGAAGATCCCGAGCCGGTCGCCGATGTAGCTGAGCCCGCCGCGCATGGCGGTACCGGCGTCGAGCACGATCCGTTCGACGAACGCCTCGAGCTTGGCCTGGTCGAGCTGCTCGGGCGGCGTCGCGGTGGTGGTGGTGGTGGTGGACATATGGCCTCCTGGTCGGGGTACGACGGGCACGGTCGCAGGGCAGCCCGCGCCCGACCACGACCTACGACGTACTGCGAGCGCGTCGTCCTACGCGTTCAGGCGTCGTCGGCGTCGCGTACGGCCGCGCCCGCGACCAGCGGCCGCACGAGCGGCGGCGCCTTCGGCATGACGCCGGGCGCTGCGGACTCGACGCGCAGCGGCGACGCCTCCACCGCGGCGACCGTGTCCCGATTGGGATGGCAGCCGCCGGCCACCCAGCCCCACGGGCGCTCGAGACGGTCCTGCCAGCGGGCCAGCCGCGGCCCGGCCGGCGTGCGCACGTGCTCGAGGAACAGCAGCCGCCCGCCGGGCTTGAGCACGCGGGCGATTTCGTTCAGCGCCTGCGCCGGGTCGTCCACCGTGCAGAGGACGAGGGTGACCACGGCGGTGTCGAAGCGCCCATCCTCGAACGGCAGGTGCTCGGCCGGCGCGTCCACGACCTCGGCCGCGCGCCCGGCCGCCGCGACCCGGTCGCGCAGTCGCCGCGCCATGTGGCGGTCGGGTTCGGCCAGCACCAGCTCCGTCACGGCGGCCGGGTAATGGCGGAGGTTGAGGCCCGTGCCGGCGCCGAGCTCGAGCGTGGCGCCGCGCGCCCCGGCGAGCAGTTCAGCGCGGCGGTCGTCGAATCCGGCGCGCTCGTTCGCGGCGACCATGCGGTCGTAGAGCGCGGCGAAGACCGGGTTGCCCACGCTAGGTACCCTATTGCGCGATGGAACTGATCCTTTCCGTCCTGCAGGTGTTCGTCTCGATCGTGCTGATCTTCCTCATCCTCATGCACTCGGGCAAGGACTCCGGGCTCTCGGGCGCCTTCGGCGTCGGCACCGGCTCGGGGCCCCTCGGCGGCGGCTCGCTGGTCGAGCGCAACCTCAACCGCTGGACGATCGGCTTCGCGATCGTGTTCGCCGTGAACACGATCGTGCTCCTCAAGCTCGGTAACTAGTAGTAGCCGCCGGCCGCGGCTACCAGGCCGCCTCGTACAGCGCGAGCACCTCGTCACGATCCGGCGGCGGGGGGATGAGCCGGAGGTCGCTGCGCTCGACCGCCGCGTCGGCGCACTCGGCGAGCTGCTCTGCGAGCACGCCGTGGTCGCGCAGCCGGGACGGACCGGCGCGGACGCCCAGGCGCACGGCGACCGAGAGAAGATCGTCGCCGGCGGTGTCGGCCATGGCCTCCATCTCCGTGGGACGGCGGCGCGTCAGCGCGCGCAGCGTCTGCGGCAGCAGCACGGCGTTGGCGGGCCCGTGACCGATCGGCGTGTGTCGCACCAGGGTCTGGGAGAGGATGTGGTGCAGCCCGTAGCCGGCCGCGTCGCTTGCCCAGCCGGCCAGCAGTGCGCCCAGCGCGAGCCGGTCGCGGTCGGGCTCCTCCGCGGCGAACCCGCCGGAGAGAAGCCGGATCGCGCCGTGGGCCACGAGCGTCGCCGCCGGGTTTGTCCGCACCGTCAGCGGAGCCTCGACCGCGTGCGCGAGGGAGTTGAGCGCGCTGGCCGCCAGCCCCGGTTC
Source organism: Solirubrobacteraceae bacterium (assembly GCA_033855795.1). GTDB lineage: Bacteria > Actinomycetota > Thermoleophilia > Solirubrobacterales > Solirubrobacteraceae > JALYZC01. The sequence goes on from JAWVFS010000420.1 coordinate 3,663, forward strand.
GGGCTGGGAGGCCGAGAGCGCCGGGTCGTTGACAACGACCTGCGGGCGCACGCGCGGGGTGGCGGGATCCACTCCGGCGGCATGCCGGTGGCCCCGCGTCATCTCGGCCGCCGACAGCGTCGTGGGGACTGCGGCCACGCGCCGCGGCGGATCGGCCGCGGCCAGCGCCTTGGCCACGTCGATCACGCGGCCGCCGCCGAGCGCGAGGAGCGTGTCGCCCTCGACCTCGCTCCGCAGCTCGCCCGCGACCTCGTCCACCCGTCCGTCGTGCACGTCGTGGACGGCGGCCGCGTGCTCGGCCAGCTCGGCCGCGCGCTCGCGCGCCCGCGGTGTCGTGAGCAGGACGTAGCCCTCGCCCACCAGCTCGGGCACGTCGGCGAGCGCGCCGCGGCCGAAGCGGATCACGCGGTTGCCATCGTCCCAGCGGAACGCTTCGAGCCGGATGTCCGGAACGGCCATGCGGCCGCAGACTAGTCAGACCGGGGCGCGTTCGAGCGCGCGCCGGTCCTCCGCCGACGCGTCGGGCTCGTCCGCCGTCGGCGCGATCTCGTGGCGCACGATGAACGCCACCGAGGCGACGATCACGGCGGCGCCGACGAGCGTGAGCGCCGTGATCTTCTCGGACAGCACGATCCAGCCGAGGAAGACGGCGATCACCGGGTTCACGTACGCGTACGTCGAGACCCGGGACACGGGAGCGTGCTGGAGCAGCCACGTGTAGGCGGAGTACGCCACGATCGAACCGATGAAGATGAGGTAGGCGAAGGCCCCCAGCGACTCGGCCGACAGCCCGCCCCAGTGGATGTCGCCGAGCTCGCCGGCGACCGCCCCGGCCACCACCATGAGGAGTCCCGCGATCGTCATCTGGAAGCCGGTCGAGACGAGCGGATCGTCCGGCAGGTCGACCCGGCCCGAGGCAACCGAGCCCGTGGCCCACGAGATCGCGGCGACCACCACCAGCAGGAGCCCGGCGAGGGTCACGCCCGCCGGCTGCTCACCCGGCAGCAGCAGCAGTGCCACGCCGACGAATCCGACCCCCACGCCCGCGAACGTGGCCCGGCCGGGGTGCTCGCCGAGCAGCGCGCGCAGGACGACGACCCACAGGGGGACCGAGGCGATCAGCAGCGCCGCCAGGCTGGAGGGGACGTCCTGCTCGGCCACCGTCACAAGACCGTTTCCGCCGGCGGCGAGCAGCGTGCCGACGACCGCTGCGGAGAGGAGTTGGCGGCGCGTGATGCGCAGCGGCCCGCGGCGCACGCGCAGCACGGCGAGCATCAGGGCGCCGGCGACGGCGAAGCGCAGTCCGGCCCCCAGCAGCGGCGGGACGGTCCGCACCATGATGCGGATCGCCAGGTAGGTGGAGCCCCAGATCACATAGATCGTCCACAGACCGGCCCACACCTTCCACGCGGGCGCGGCGAGTGGCGTGGGGGAGGCCGCGCCCTCGCTCATGACGCCAAAGCGTCCCACGCCGGCGGGCGTGGGAACGCTCTGGGGCTGAGGGGGGACTCAGACGGGCAGGACACGCCGTGCGACCGCACCGAGGTGCAGGCCGCCCCGGGCGCGGGTGGCGTCGGTCGTGGCCGCCGCTGCGCGCACGCGCAGCAGGTCCACCACGTCGGCCGTGGGGCGGAACGGGTCGGCGACCGCGGTGCCGTCGAGGAGCGAAAGCGCGGCGACGACGCCGCCGTCGGCTTCGGCCAGAAGCACCGGGTGGGCCGGCGCGCGGCCGCTGTCGAGCTGGGCGAGGGTGGCCAACGAAGCGCGGTCGTCCTCGCGTGCGAGCCTGATGGTGAGAGAGGTGGAGTAGGTCATGTGAGATCAACGCTCCGCGGTTGCGGGATGTGAGGTCGACATCCAGGTTGGCAGCACCAAGCCATTACTGCAAATGAACGTTCGTGCTGGGTGCGATAAGCTCCCCTTATGCTCGACGTGAAGCGTTTGAAGGTCCTCAGAGAGGTCGCTCGCAGCGGCTCGTTCTCGGCCGCGGCGGAGGAGCTGGGGTACACGCAGCCCGCGATCTCGCAGCAGATCTCGGCGCTGGAGCGGGAGGCCGGCACCCGCCTGCTGCAGCGCGGGTCGCGCGGCGTGACGCTGACCGATGCCGGCCGCAGCCTGGTCGACCACTCCGACGCGATCCTCGCCCGGCTGGCCGCCGCCGAGGAGGAGCTCGAGGCGATCGCGGGGCTGCGGGGCGGGCGGCTGCGGCTGGCCTCGTTCCCGACCGCGGGCGCGACGCTGGTGCCCCTGGCGATCGCGATGTTCTCCGACCGCCACCCCGACGTCGAGCTCTCGTTGATCGAGGCCGAGCCCGAGGACGCGCTGCCGCGGCTGCGGGCCGGCGACCTCGACGTCGCCCTGACCTTCGAGTACAGCTCGTTGCCGGGCAGCGCCTATGAGCCGGTGAACGAGGAGGTCGAGCTCGTACACCTGCACGACGATCCGATGTACGTCGCGCTGCCGCTGGACCACCAGCTCGCGCGCCGGCGCACGATCCGGCTCGAGCAGCTGGCCGAGGAGTCCTGGAGCCAGGCCGACTGCGCAGGGCTGTGCGGCAGGATGCACGTGGCCGCGTGCGAGGCCGCCGGCTTCGAGCCGCGTGTCGGCTTTCAGAGCGACGACTACAACGTCGTGCAGGGCCTCGTCGCCGCCGGTGTCGCGATCTCCCTGATCCCCGAGCTCGCCCTGAGCAACCTGCGCGACGACGTCGCCATCGTCTCCCTCGGCAAGCGGGCGCCGGTGCGCCACGTGGCCGCCGCGACGCTGCCGAGCGCCGTCCGCTCGCCCGCGACCGACGCGATGCTCGACATCCTCGTCGAGGCGGCGCGGGCCTACGAGGGCCAGCGGCGCGACCTGGCCGCGTAGCGGTAGACCTCGAATTCCCGGCGCCCACCGGGTTGTGCAGGGATGGGCAGGTTTGTGCGGATCATCCGTCCGCATTGGGAACGCGGACGGTCGGGGAGCGTCAACCCGTTCGATGTGATCGGTGGGTCCCTCGGCAGGGGAACCTCGATCATGACATCGCTCCTGCGCCAAATCGCCCTGCGCCATCGCCGCTCCGGCGTGCTGTTGGCCGGCCTGGCCGTGTTCGTCGCGGCCCTGGCCCCGGCGACCGCGTCGGCCCAGCGCTGCCCGGTGGGTGTTGACATCTCAGCCGCGCAGGATCGCTATCCCAGCGCCTGCGCTCGCTTCGAACTGCCGCCGGGGCTCCGGGCGGTGGGCCCCACCGC
>JAWVFS010000421.1:0-5680 GCA_033855795.1 Solirubrobacteraceae bacterium
GCGCCGCACGAGGCCGAGCGCAAGGACCGAGCGCCGGTGCCCAGGCCGCCCAAGCGCTGCCCGATCTGCAACACCCCGACGGTCAAGGGCGACGGGGTGTTCACGAAATGCCCCAACCGCGACTGCCCCGGACGCCGGTGGCAGCTGCTCAAGCACTGGGCGATCGACATCGACGGCCTCGGCGAGAAGCAGATCTCGCAGCTGCAGGGCGCCGAGCTGGTGCGCACGGCCGCCGACTTCTACCGCCTGACGCCCGAGCAGCTGATGGAGCTCGAGGGCTTCGGCGAGGTCTCGGCGCACAACCTGATCGCGTCGATCGACGCCTCGCGCGAGCGCCCGTTTGCAATTGTGCTCGCCGCGCTGGGGCTCGAGGGAATCGGATTCGTCACCGCCCGCAGCCTCGCCCAGCAGTTTCGATCGATGGAGGCGCTGCGGGCCGCGACGCCCGAACAGATCGCCGAGACGCCCGGGGTCGGCCCGATCGTCGCGCAGCTCATCCACGACCAGCTCGCCGATCCGCAGGTGGGGGATCTGATCGAAGACCTGGCCCACGAGGGCCTCAAGATGGAGGAGGAGGGCCCGCCGCCCGGCGAGGGCCCGCTGTCGGGGAGGACGTTCGTCCTGACCGGAACCCTTCCCGACTGGACCCGCGAGGAGGCGACGCAGCGCATCCTCGCCGCCGGCGGGCGCGTGACGTCGTCGGTGTCGAAGAAGACGGACTACGTCGTGGCCGGCGACTCGCCGGGCACGAAGCTCGCGAAGGCCGAGCGGCTGGGCGTCGAGGTCGTCGACGAGGCGGGCCTACGGACCCTCGTCGAGGCCTGAGCCCTAACGACTAGCAACTAGCGACCAGCGACTAGCGACTTAGCCCCGCGATCTTGCAATCGCCGCGGCCATGTTGTCCTGGCGGAAGCGCGCGCGCCCGACGTCGACGCCGTTCATCAGGATCGAGAAGCCGATCGTGTGGCCGTTGGCGGCACGGCAGTAGCCCGAGAGCGCGGACACGCCCGTCAGGGTCCCGGTCTTGCCGCGGCAGTTGCCCGACGCGGCGGTGCCGCACATGCGCCCGCCCAGCGTGCCGCTGCGGCAGGCGCCGGCCAGCGAGCCGTCGAAGGCGCTGCCCGCCGGGCCGCGCCGCAGTGCGCCAAGGAAGTTCACCACCTGGCGCGGGGTCGTGTGGTCGGCATAGGACAGGCCGGACCCGTCGACGACCGACGGCCGCACGCCGACTCGCGCGAGCGCCGCCTTGACGACCCGCGCCCCGGCCGCCGTCGAGCCGGCGCCGCCGAAGCGCGCGCCGAGGTCCTTGATCAGGGTCTCAGCGAAGTAGTTGTCCGAGGGCCGGTTGGTCAGCCGCGCGAGGATGGCCATCGTCGGCGAGTCCACGTGCGAGAGCTCGCGCGCCCCGGTGGGGGTGCCGGAGGTTCGCGGCGCGACCGCCACCCGCACGCCGACGGTGCGCAGCGCCGACGTGAGGCGCTGGGCCGCGAACAGCGCGGGGTCGGCCTGGAAGTTGCCGCCGCTGAAGCCGCGGTTGAAGGACAGCCCGGTCAGCAGCCCCTCGATGTCGCCGGCACGCCGGAAGCCGTACGGCGCCGTGCCGCGCAGACGGTCGAAGAAGCTCTCGTCGCCGACCACCGAGCCCTGGACGCTGCGCAGTCCGGCCTTGTAGAGGCCGCGGGCCAGGTCCTCGACCGTGGCACCCGCGCCGTAATTGCTCGCGACGTAGGACGCGCTGCCGAACGTGGGGTCGCCGCCGCCCCGGAGGTAGAGCGACCCGGTCAGCGTGCCGGCTGCGTCGAGCGGGACGGTGACGAGCGCCGCCGTGCGCAGGCGCCCGCCCGGCCCGAAGCGCAGCAACGCGCTGCCCGTCGTGTAGATCTTCTCGTTGGAGGCGGGGGTCAGCGCGCGGTCGGCGCGCCGGCTGAACAGCACCTGGCCGGTGTCGAGGTCGACGACGTGGGCGCCGGCGCGCGACCCCGCCGGCGCGAGCTGACCGCCGAGCGCCGCGCGCAGGGCGGCGTCGGCCGATGCGGAGGGCGCATTCGTGGCGATCGCCACGAGAGCGGTCGCCAGCGGCGCGAGGAGACGGGCTGCACGCATCTTTCCCTGCAAACACGCCGAAGCCAAGCAGGTTTCTGTCCGGCCGGTGAAATGGGGCGCGCACGGGTGGGTGACGCCCGCGTCATATGTCGCGCCCGCGCCCTAGAATGTGTGTTCGTCATGGGCAACGGGAAGGTCGTCAAGCTCGAGACCCGAGGCACGACGCGGGGCAAGGCGGCCTCCAGACGGTCGGGTCGGGGCCGTCAACGCTCCAAGACGGCACTGGTGCTCGGCGGCGGAGGGTTCACCGGGGGGGTGTATGAGATCGGCGCGCTGCGGGCGCTCGACCTCCTGTCCGTCAACCGGACCGTGAACCAGTTCGACGTGTACGTCGGGACGAGCGCCGGAGCGTTCGTCGCGGCGCTGACCGCCAACGGGATCACCCCGGAGGAGATGATGCGGGTGGTCAATCGCCAGGTGCCGACGGCCTTCCGCGACGTCGACGTCGGCCAGCTGCTTCGTCCCAACGTGCTCGAGTTCGCGGCCAGTGCGGTGAAGCTGCCGTTCCGCACGCTCGGCCTTGCGCGCTCGTTCGCGGGCCAGCTGGGGCAACTCTCCGCCATGGACGTGGTCCTCGGACTGGCCGAGGTGCTGCCGTCGGGCGCCTACTCGAGCACGGGCATCGAGCGCTACATGCGCACCGTCCTGTCGGATCCCGACCGCACCAACGACTTCCGCCTGCTCGAGAACGAGCTCTATCTCGCAGCCACAGACCTCGACACCTGCGAGCGGATCGTCTTCGGGGCCAACGACTGGGACGACGTGCCGATCTCGACCGCCGTCAGCGCGTCCGCCGCCCTGCCGATGGTGTACAAGCCCGTCGAGGTCAAGGACCGCGAGCTGGTGGACGGCGGGATCGTCTCCACGACCAACATCGACATCGCGGTCGAGGCCGGGGCGAAGTTCGTCGTCGTGGTCAACCCGCTGGTCCCGTTCGTCAACGACTTCAAGAAGAAGGTGCCGACGCTGTTCGGCTCGCGTGCACGGCGGGTGTCGGACATGGGCTTCCCCCAGATCGGCTACCAGTCGTTCAAGCTCCTGGCCTACCAGCGGCTGCACGAGCTCGCGCGCCAGTGGGAGGACCGTTACCCGGGCGTGGACATCGTGCTGATCGAGCCCGACCCCGACGACGAGCTGATGTTCCAGACCAGCGTCATGAACTTCGCCTCCCGGGTCGACATCGCCCGCCACGGGTTCGAGTCGGTCACGCTGAAGCTGGCCAAGGACTACGAACACTTCAAGAAGATCTGCGACCGCCACGGGATCGAGCTCTCGGCCACGCGGGTGCGCAAGGTGGTCAAGCACTTCTCCGCCGAGAAGGAGCGCACGCGCGCGTGGCGCAAGATCCTCGAGCAGACGACCGGCGCCCTGCTGCGCCAGTCCTCGGGCGACTGATCGCCTAGTCGCCGAGGGCGGAGCGCAGCGCCTGGAGGAGGCGCTCCGAGGCCGCGCGGCTCTGAATCGCCGCACGCACGTGCTCGTTGGCGCCGACCGCCGCGCCCGGCGCCACGATCACGCCGCCGCGGCGAAGCTTGTCGACCAGTTCGAGGCCGGTCATCCCGGGGGCACGCAGCCACAGCACGTTGGCCTGGCTCGGGGTCGCGTTCACCGGCAGCGAGGTCAGCTCGTCGAGCAGTCGGCGGCGTTCGACCACGACCTGCTCCCGCCGCGACGCGACCTGCCCGGCGGAGGCGTGCAGCGCCTCGAGCGCACCGGCCTGCTGCGGCTCGGCCAGGCCGAGCGGGGGGCCCAGGCGGCGCAGCAGCGACTCGCTGCCCTCCGCGCCGACCGCGTAGCCCACGCGCAGACCGGCGAGGCCGTAGATCTTGGAGAACGTGCGGAACAGCAGGAGCCGCGGGTGGTCGTCGAGCAGCGCCAGGGTGCCGCCGCCCGGCTCGTCGTCGACGAAATCGACGAGCGCCTCGTCGACCAGCACCGTGACGTGCTCGGGCAGGCCGCGAAGCAGGTCGTCGAGCACGCCGGCGCGGAGGTGCTCGCCGGTCGGGTCGTTGGGATTGCAGATCACGAGGACGCGCGTGCGCTCGTTGACGGCGTCGGCGAGCGCGGTCGCGTCGAAGCCGCGCACGGGCACGGCCCGTGCGCCGGCGTCGCGCGCCATCAGCGGGTACAGGGGATAGGAGGGCCAGGGCGTGACCAGCTCGTCCCCCTCGCCCAACAGCGCGGCGGCCGCGGAGCGGAGCAGGCCCGCCGCCCCGTTGCCGACGACGACGCGGTCGGGTTCGACCCCCAGGCGCATCGCCAGCTCGTGGCGGAGCCCGTGCGCCTCGGCGTCGGGCGCGCGGTTGATCCCGCGGCGGATGGCGAACGTGACCGCGGCGACCACGTCCGGGTGGGGAAACTCGTGCCAGGTCGTCTTCGAGAGGTCCAGCGTGTCGATGCGGGCGAGCGCGCGCCGGCGGCGCTCCTCGGCGCGGGCGCGCAGCTCCTGGCTGACCTCCTCGTCCGACAGCGCCTCGAACTGCTTGTAGTAGTCGAGCAGGCCCATGCCGGCGCGGCGGCGACTAGAGGTTGATGCCGACGGGGGCGAACTCCGCGCCGCTGAACAGCAGCAGCCAGGCGCCGAAGACGAGGGCGCCGATGATCGACGCGACGGCGAACACCCGCGCGAGGGCACCCTGGCGCTGGTCGATCCCGCCGGCACGCCGGACGAGGATCCATGCCAGGTCCAGCCTGCGGGCGAGCACCAGGCCCAGCAGCAGCGTGAACAGCAACCCCATGAACGCGACGATGATGCCCAGGAAGGTGCTCCCCGACAGGTAGTCGACCTGCGATCCGACCCACATCCAGGCGACCGGCAGCGGCCCCCAGAACAGGATCACGATCAGCGCCATGAGCACGAGCACCGTGGCGGCGAGAAACCGGTCCACGTGACGTCGGCGTTCGTCCTTGAACTCCGGGAGGCGCCGGTACTTGACGGGGCGGGTGCCGGGCCGGCGCCCGGTGAAGAGCCCGCCGGTATCGGTTGGGTCGGTCTTCATCCGTGACTCAGAACCCGGGAGCGGGCGCTACGACGCGTAGAGGGAGTCGAAGAGGTCGGCGTACTTCTCGTTGACGACGTTGCGCTTGACCTTGAGCGTCGGCGTCAGCTCCCCGGTTTCCTGGGAGAGGTCGTGGTCGAGGATCGCGAACTTCTTGACCTGCTCGACCTGCGCGTAGCGCTCGTTGACCTTGTCGAGCACGCCCTGGATGAGCTCGCGCACCTGCGGTTCCTGCGCGAGCGCCGCCGGGTCGTCGGAGAGGCCGTGCTCCTTTGCCCACGGGCCGATCTCCTCGGGGTCGAGCGTGATCAGCGCGACCGGGAAGGGCCGGCGATCGCCGTACATCACGGCCTGCGAGATCCAGCGCGACTGCTTGAGGTCGTTCTCGATGTTGGCCGGGGTCAGGTTCTTGCCGCCCGCCGTGATGATGATGTCCTTCTTGCGGCCGGTGATCGAGACGTAGCCGTCCTCGTCGATCGAACCGAGGTCGCCGGTGTGCAGCCAGCCGTCGCCGAGGGTCTCGCGCGTGGCGTCGTCGTTGGCCCAGTAGCCGGCGAAGATGTTGGCCCCGCGCAGCA
>JAWVFS010000422.1:0-9229 GCA_033855795.1 Solirubrobacteraceae bacterium
CGACTTCTCCCACGACCCCGACGACATCGGCCGTCTTCTCGCCGCGGCGCGCGACGGCGCCGACCTCGTCCTCGGCTCGCGCTACGTGCCGGGAGGTGGGGTGACGGACTGGGGCGTCGTGCGGCAGCTCATATCCCGGAGCGGCTCCCTGTACGCCCGCGTCATCCTGCGTCTGCACCAGCAGGACCTCACGGGCGGCTTCAAGTGCTTTCGGAGGGCGACGCTCGAGGCCATCGACCTGCCCACCGTCACGTCGAAGGGCTATGCCTTCCAGATCGAGCTGACCTACCGCGCGGCGCGGCGCGGGTTGCGCGTCGTCGAGGTGCCGATCGTGTTCCGCGAGCGCCGCGTGGGGCAGTCCAAGATGTCCTCGCGCATCGCGCTCGAGGCCTTCTGGCGCGTCCCGCAGATCCGGGGTTGGCAACCGAGCTAGCGCCGGCGTCGCCTCAACCGCGCGGCTCGGGGTGCCGATGCCTCAAGCGTGGAAGCCCAACACCTCGTCCTCGTCCAGGGGCTGCGCGACACGCGGGCCACGCTGCAGCGCTGGAATGCTCACCCCGGCAAGGTGCTGTGGTCGTGGCTCGCCGGCTCGCTCGTCGTCGTGGCGGCGCTGCTGCTCGCCGTGTGGGCCGTGGCGCTGCTGTCCACGCCCGATCCCGACGGGCTCGCCATCGCCGGGCTCAACCGCCCCGCCTCGCTCGAGGCCGTGGGGGCCGTCCTGTTTCGCAACTCGCTCGTGCTCGCCCTGCACGCGATGGCCTGCGTGGCGGGCTTCATCGCGGGATCGTCCCTGCCGCTGGAGGCGACCAGGTACAGCGGCGTGTGGCGTTGGGTCCACGACAAGGCGGGGCCGCTGGCGATCGGCTTCGTCGTGGGCGCGACGACCTTCTCGCTGATCACCCAGGCGTTCGTGCTCGGCGGCGGGGCCTCGACGCTCGCGGCCCAGCTCGGCATCCCGCCCGGCCTACTGCTCGTGGGCCTGCTCCCGCACGCCCTGCCGGAGCTGACCGTCCTGTTCCTCCCGCTCGCCGCCTGGATCATCGCCTCGCGCCGCGGCGACTGGGACCAGCTTCTCGCGGCAACGTTCGTGACGGTGGGCATCGCCGTCCCGGTGCTGATCGCGAGCGCCTTCGTCGAGGTGTACGTCTCCCCGCACCTGCTCCGCGCGCTGAGCGCCTGAGGGATCGCCATACTGTCGGACCCGTAACGCGACGGACACCCTCACTACACTTTGTATAGTGCTTGAACGAGAAGCGACCGGACGCTGAAGGAAAGGGAGCGAACATGGCAGCAGTCACCGAGGTCACCGACACCAACTTCGTCGCCGAGGTCATCGAGGCCGACACGCCGGTCCTGGTCGACTTCTGGGCGCCGTGGTGCGGGCCCTGCCGTGTCGTCGCTCCCGTCCTCGAGGAGATCGCGGGCGAGCGCGAGGACCTGAAGGTCGTCAAGCTCAACACGGACGAGAACCAGCAGACGACCGCGCAGTACGAGGTCCTCTCGATCCCCACGCTGATCGTGTTCAAGCACGGTGAGGTGGCCAAGAAGGTCATCGGCGCCTACCCGAAGCGCAAGCTCGAGGCCGAGCTCGAGCCCGTGCTCGCGTAGAGCCCTAGCTGAAGACGAACCGCTGGCGCCGGCCGTCGGGCAGGCGGCGGTTCGCCACGTGGCAGCTGCAGTCCGCGCGGTAGTCGAAGCGCCAGCCGCCGGCGCGGGCCGGGAACTTCCGGCCGATCCAGGCATCGACCGCCGCGCGTACCTGGGCGCAGCTCAGGCCGCGGCCGAGTCCCTGGACCTGGATCGAGCGCACCGCCCGCCGATCGTGCTTGAAGGACGGGCAGTCTCCCGGCGGGTCGGCCGCCAGGGCGAGCGCCACGAACAGGGCTGCCACGAGCGCGAGCGGCGCCAGGATCAAGGCCACGCGCCGCACCTAGGCCGCACGCTCCACGCCGATGCGCAGCTCGCGGCCGTCGATGCTGGCCGTCGTCGCGCTTCCGTCGAGCCCGCCGTAGGAGATCGAGGTCGCCAGCGTCTCGGCGGCGATGTAGCCCTCGTGCGCCCGCGCAGCCTCGAGCAGCAGCTCGCCGTCGCCGTCCAGGCGCAGCGCGATGCGCTCCTCCACGGCCAGGCCGGCGTCCCGGCGCGCGCCCTGGACCGCATGAACGATCTCCCTCGCCAACCCCTCGCGCCGCATGGCGTCGTCGAGGGCCACGTCGAGAGCCACGGCGTGGGAGCCCTCGCGCTCGAGCTGGTAGCCGTCGAGCGGCTTCATGACCAGCTCGAGGTCACCGGCGTCCAGGGGGTGCTCGCGACCGTCGACGGCGATGCCGATGGTGCCCCCGGTGCGTAGGACGTTGGCCACGTGCTCGGGATCGAGCGCGGCCACGGCGGCCGAGACCTGCGGCATGTGCTTGCCGAAGCGCGGCCCGAGGGAGCGGTAGTTGGGCTTGACCTCGTAGCGCCCGAGCTCGTCGGCGGCCTCGACGAAGCGCAGGCTCTTGACGTTGAGCTCGTCCCGGACGATCTCGGCCAGGCGTTCGATCGCCGCGCGCTCCTCCCCGGCCGCGACGACGACCGCCTCGCGCAGCGGCTGGCGCACCTTGATCTTGGCCTGCGCGCGGGCGGCCAGCCCGAGCCGCACGGTCTCCCGCGCCACGGCCATCGCCGTCTCGAGCGCGGCGTCGCGCTCACCGGGTTGGGGGAAGTCGCACAGGTGAACGCTCGGCTGGGTCCCGTCGAGGTTGTCGTAGACCTCGTCGGCCACGAAGGGGCAGAAGGGGGCCAGGAGCTGGGCCACGCTGACCAGGCAGTGCCGCAGTGTCGCGAAGGCCGCCGGATCGCCGTCCCAGAAGCGCCGCCGCGAGCGGCGCACGTACCAGTTCGAGAGGTCGTCCACGAACTCGGCGACCGCGCGGCCGGCGAACGTCGCGTCGTAGGCGTCCAGGCGTTCCCGCACCCGCTCGGTCGTCGCCGCCAGGCGCGAAAGCGCCCAACGGTCGAGGTCGTCGCCGGGCGCCGCCTCCGACGGCGGCACGTCGTTGACGTTCGCGTACAGGACGTAGAACGCGTAGGTGTTCCAGAGTTGGAGCAGGAACTGGCGCACGCCCTCGCCGATCGTCTCGACCGAGAAGCGGTAGCCGTCCCACGGCTGCTTGGCGGTGAAGAAGTACCAGCGGAAGGCGTCCGCGCCGAAGCGGTCGATGACCTCCCACGGATCGACGATGTTGCCCAGCGACTTCGACATCTTCTTGCCCTCGGGGTCGAGGATCAGCCCCAGGCACACGACGTTGCGATAGGCGGCGCGGTCGAACAGCAGCGTTGAGATCGCGAGCAGCGAGTAGAACCAGCCCCGCGTCTGGTCCAGCGCCTCGCAGATGAAGTCGGCGGGGAACCGCGCCTCGAAGTGCTCCTGGTTCTCGAACGGCGCATGGTGCTGGGCGAAGGGCATCGAGCCCGAGTCGAACCAGACGTCGATGACCTCGGGTACCCGGCGCATCTCGTCCCCGCACTCCGGGCAGGGGAACACGACGTCGTCCACGTAGGGGCGGTGCGGGTCCTCGAGCTCGGCCCCCGAGCGCTCGCGCAGCTCCGAGAAGGAGCCGACGCAGTGGACGTGGTCCTTGACGCAGCGCCACACGGGCAGCGGCGTTCCCCAGTAGCGCTCGCGCGACAGCGCCCAATCCACGTTGTTCTCCAGCCACTTGCCAAAGCGTCCGTGCTTGATGTGGTCGGGGTGCCAGTTGACGGTCTCGTTGGCCGCGAGGAGCCGGTCGCGCAGCTGCGAGGTGCGGATGTACCAGGTGGGCTTGGCGTAGTAGAGCAGCGGCGTGCCGCAGCGCCAGCAGTGCGGATAGGCGTGCTCGTAGTCCTCGGCGCGCAGCACCCGCCCGCGCGCCCGCAGGTCCTCCACGAGGTCGGCGTCCGCGTCCTTGACGAAGCGCCCGGCGTAGGGCCCGATGCGCTCGTCGTAGGTCCCGTCCAGGCGCACGGGGTTGACGACGTTCAGGTCCTGCTCCTCGCCGAGGCGGAAGTCGTCCTCGCCGAAGGCGATCGCCGTGTGCACGAGGCCGGTTCCGTCCTCGGCGGTGACGAAGTCGGCGGGCAGGACCGTGTGGCCCTTGGGCCCGTACTCCTCGGCGCCCAGGAACGGGAACGGCGGCTCGTACCGCGTGCCCACGAGCTCGCGTCCCGGGAAGCGGTCCAGCACCTCGGCCCCCTCGCCGAGCACGCGAGCGAGCAGCGACTCGGCGACGACGAAGGTCTCGTCGCCGACTCCGGCCCGCACGTAGGCGAGCTCGGGATCGACGGCGACGGCGGCGTTCGAGACCAGCGTCCAGGGCGTCGTCGTCCACACGAGCAGCACGTCCCCCGGCTGCAGCGGGCCCCGCGGTTCGAGCACCGGGAACTTCACGTACACCGACGGGTCCACGACGTCCTCGTAGCCCAGCGAGACCTCGTGCGAGGACAGCGCCGTCTGGTCGCGGGGGCAGTAGGGCACGACCTTGTGGCTCTCGACCAGCAGACCGCGATCCCAGATCAGCCGCAGCGCCCACCACACCGACTCGATGTAGTCGTCGTCCAGGGTTCGGTAGGCGTCGTCGAGGTCGATCCAGAAGCCGATCCGCTCCGTCAGCCGGTCCCATTCGTCGAGAAACTCGAAGACCGACTCGCGGCAGCGCTGGTTGAACTCGGCGATGCCATAGCGCTCGATGTCCGCCTTGGAGGTGATCCCGAGCTGCTTCTCGACCTCGATCTCCACGGGCAGCCCGTGGCAGTCCCAGCCCCCCTTGCGCTCCACCGAGTACCCGCGCATGGTCTTGTAGCGGGGAAACAGGTCCTTGAACACGCGCGAGAGGACGTGGTGGGAGCCGGGTCGACCGTTGGCCGTCGGCGGTCCCTCGTAGAACACCCAGGCCGGCGCGCCCTCGCGGCGGCGGATCGACTCGTGGAACACGTCGCGCTCGCGCCAGCGCGCGAGGACCTCCTCCTCGAGGCGGGGGAAATCTGGGCGCGAGTCGATTGGGCGGTGGGGCTCCGGCACAGACGCAGGAGTTTAGGTCCGCCGTGCCGACCGCCAGTCGTCAGTCGTCAGTCGTCAGTCGTCAGTTGCGAGGGCTCAGGCGCTGGTGACTGCCCTGGGCGTGCGATGCGTCTCGGCGGCCGGACGCTCCGTGGCGGTGCGCTCGGCGGCGGCCAGGGCGTCGAGCACGAGGTCCCGTGCCGCGAGCGGGGAGCCGCCCAGGCGCGCGACGGTGCTCGCCCCGGTGTCGGGCAGGGCGCCGCGGTAGTCGAAGACCTCGACGGGCTGCTCGCCGCGCCGGGCCGCGTATACCAGCCGCCCGAGCGTGTCCATCGACGCGCGATGGCCGGTCAGCACGACGGCCCGCGGGTGGAGCGCGCGTAGGGCGCGTGCGAGTCGGGTGGGGTCGAGCTCGACGCTCAACGTGAGCGTGCGCAGCCCGCCGCGGCGCAGCGCCAGCTCGAGCGCCTGGGCGTGCAGCGCGTCGACGTCGAACAGCTGCGAAGCGTCGAAGAGCAGGACGCCGTCGGGCCGGTGCGCCGGCGGTGCCACCCGCTGCGCGGCGGCCAGCCAGCCGGTGGCGAAGCGCCACGCGAACTGGAGCTCCGGCGGGGGCGGATCCTCGCCGCCGAATGCCTCCACGCCCGGCAGCAGCACCTCCTCGACCGTGCGCTCGACCGAGCGCACCGCAAGGCTCTCCTCCAGCAGGCGCCCCGCCTTGTCCTCATCGAAGGCGGCGAACGCCGACTGAAGCCTCGCGGAGGTGGAGGGGCCCTCGCCGCGCTCGCGCGCGAGCGCGATCGCCGAGGAGATGTTGTGCGTCTCCGAGAAGGCCTGACGGAGCGCCTCGATCTGGGGCAGCTCGAACTGCCGGTGCCCGCCCTGCGTGCGGCGGGGCTTCGGGTAGCCGAAGCGCCGCTCCCAGCTCCGAAGGGTGTTGGGGCTGACGCCCAGCATCTCCGCGGCTGCATTCGTGCGTACGGTGCTCATGGGAAGCGTTATCGCGGTTTTTGGAGCTTCCCGCAACGCGCGCAAGCGAACCTGCACCATGGGAGAAATCTCCCAGTTGCAGGGAAAAGAATGCAACGTTCGACGCGCGCGCGTCGCTCAGAGCCCGAGGGCGGCGAGGGCGCGGCTGTGCGCGGCGTCGTCGAGCGAACCGGGACTCGCACCGAGCAGCAGGCGCTCGCCGGGCGCGCGGCCGAGGTTCTCCAGCGCGAGGTCCAGGGCCTCCAGGGGCACCTCGCACGCCTCGGCGAGCCCGGCCGCGCGGCGCTCGAGGAGCACCGTGTCGCCGATCCCGAACGCCCGCTTGGCCGAGGTCGTGACCGGGTCGGACCCGCCGAGGCGCAGCGCCCCGGGACGTACGTCGACCCGGCCGAGGCGGCCGAGGGTCACGAGCAGGTCGAAGCGCGCCGCGCGGTGGAACCCGGGAAGCGACAGACGCTCGAAGGCCTGCTGGAAGCGGCGCTCCGGCCTCCAGTTCGGCTCACCGGCAAAGGCCTCCGCCTGGGACCCGGCCCGGGCGGCCCAGGTGCGGTACGCGTCCGGGGTCGCCGTCGCCCGGGCGGGGTCGTGGGCCGTCCGGGCCCCGGTCGGCACCCCGTCGAGCCGGGGTGTCGCACCGCCGGCCCACGGCACGCGCGCGGCGGCGACCCCCGCGAAGGGATCGCCGTCCTCGAGGGGGCCCAGATAGGCGATCAGGAAGGCCAGCCACAGACCCTCCTCGGCATCGGGGCTGGAGGCCACCTCGGCGTACAGGCCGGCCGGGGCGGTCGAAAGCTCCTCCAGCCGGCCGGCGGCGACGGCGAGCTCCTCGGCCAGCCGGCGCGCGTCGTCCTCGCGTTTGAGGCCCGGTACCAGCGGCGAGCGGAAGCCGTCGTCGGCCATGCGCGCCACCTGGCGGACGTGCACGCCGCCCGCACTGCGGCGCTTGGACTGCGTGCCGCCGCGCGATCGGGTCGCGGCAACGCGCGGCTCGCTGGGTGCCTTCGGCGGGCTGCAGATCGGGCAGTTGTCGACGAAGCGGTTGTGGCGGCAGAACGTGGGCACTCAGCCGAGTCTAGGCGGACCGCGCCGGGCGCTCGTCAGGCGGGTTCGTCGGAACGGCCGAGCCGTGCTTGGTACTCCTGGTTCTCGCGCCGCTCGCCCAGGACCAGGGCGACGATGTAGACGATCAGGGCGTTCACAACCAGACCGATACCGCCGAAGATGGCGATCAGGCCGATCGTGAAGCCGGCTGCCGTGCTCGACGCGAGGACCACGCGGGAACCCTACCGCGCAGGACGTCCCAAGCGCTCGATGCCGCCGAGGAAGACCGCCGTGGCAAACGCGGCCGCGCCGTCGATGTCGGGAGGGTCGCGGTCGATCGCGGCGCGCAGGTCGGCGTGGAGGTCGTCGCGGGCCGCGCCGAGCACCGGCTCGTCGAACAGCGTGCGAATGGTCCCGGCGTTGCGGCGCGTGAGCTCGAAGGTCGGCGGATCCTCGACGATGAAGGAGAAGTAGGCGCGATAGGCGTCCCCGACGAACTCCTCGAGGTTGTGCGCGCCGGCCCGTGCCTCGGCCACGCGAGCGCGCATCTCGCGCCAGCTCTCGTCGACCAGCGCTCGGAGCACGGCCTCCTTGTCGGGGAAGTAGTTGTAGAAGGTGCCGCTGGCCAGGTCGGTGCGGCGGATCACGTCGCGCACGGTCGCCGCGCCGTAGCCCAGGTCCGAGAACACCTCGCGCGCCGCTTCGAGGATGGCCGCGCGGTTGGTGGCCTTGGTGCGCTCACGCCGGCCCGCGGGCGCCGTGACCGCCGGGGCGCTCACGCGGCCACCGCCGGGTCGGCCTCCGCCGCCGTCGCCGGCGGGCCCGCGCGGCCGGGAATCGGCAGCCGGTAGCCCTGGGCGCGCGCGCGGTCGCCGCCCCGGCGGCGCTCCCGGCGCAGCTCGTAGAGGTAGTCGTCGAAGTCGACCTGCATCGTGTGGCGCTTGGACGCCAGGTAGCGGTCGAACATCTTCCGGCGCTCGGCCTCCATGTCCCTGCGCATCTCCTCGCGCGGGGGCAGCGCGTACTCCCCCTTGAGGTGGTCCGCGACCCAGTGCGACTGGGCCTCGGCGATCGGCATCGTGGCGCCGAGCGGCTGCAGCAGCGAGAGGAAGAACACGCCGCCCACCTCGGGATGGAAGACGCGGCGGAAGAGCGGCAGGTCGTTTTCCGGAGCGGAGATGAAGTCCTCGTCGAAGAAGGGAAAGGTGACCTTGTACCCGGTGCAGTAGACGATCAGGTCGGCCTCGACGACGCTCCCGTCGGTGAACGTCACCCGGTCGCCTCCGAGCTCGGCGATGTTCGGCTTCGGCGTGATCGTGCCGTGGACGATGCGATCGAGGATCCGCCCGGATACCGTTGGATGGGCCTGGCCAAGGCGGTGGTCGGGGGTCGGGAGCCCGTAGTCCTCCATCTTCCCCACCTGCTTCTCGACGGCCTTCTCGAGCAGCCTGCGGCGTATCGAGTACGGGATGCGCGGGTCGGCGAGCCGGGCGCCGAGCTTGCCCTGCAGCCATGGCTGGTCGATCGGCTTGCCTGAGATGTACTTGGGGATGATGTGGGCGCCGCGACGGGCGGCGAGGTAGACCGCGTCGGAGACATAGGAGGCGTCGACGGCGATGTCCATCGCGCTGTTGCCCATCCCGAGGATCACGACGCGCTTGCCGCGCAGCTCCTCCGGGTCGGTGTAGTGGTGGGAGTGCATCTCGCGGCCGTCGAACTTCCCGGGGAAGGCCGGCTCGGGCCAGCGCGGGTCCCAGTGGTGGCCGTTGGCCACGAGCACGGCATCGTAGGTCCGCGTCTCACCGCCCTCCAGCACGACCTCCCAGACGCCGTCGTCCCGGCGATGGGCGCGCTCGACGCCGGTCTCGAACCGGATCTTGTCGCGCACGCCGAAGCGGTCGACGTAGTCGTTGAAGTACTTGGCGATGTGGGTGTGGTGCGGGAAGTCCGGAAACGACTTCGGCATCGGATAGTCCGAGTACTCCATCCGCTCCCGCGACGTGTTGATGTGCAGCGTCCGGTAGGAGGACGACATCCCGTTGCGGTTGCCGAACACCCAGTTGCCGCCCACACGATCCGACTTCTCGTAGACGTCGAACGGCACCCCTCGCTCCTGCAGGACCTTGGCGCCGGCGATGCCGGAGGAGCCGGCTCCGATGATGCAGGCGGTCGGGATCT
>JAWVFS010000423.1:0-5267 GCA_033855795.1 Solirubrobacteraceae bacterium
TGCAGGTGGGAGATCACGATCGCGTCGACGTCGACGTAATCGCGGAACATCCGCAGCTTCGAGAACACGCCATTCCCGCAGTCGATGAGCACCGTTGTGTCGTCCTCCTCGACGAGGTAGCCGCTGCACGCACCGCCCGCGTCCTGCCACGACGGGGACTTGCCCAAGACAGTGACCCTCACAAAAAACCCTCTGCGCTCGGTCTGAGACTCTACCCCCGTGCTGGAAGCGACTGTGCAGTACGTCACCCAGGCGGCGTCCGCGACGGAGCGGTTCGACCACACCGCCCTCGTGATCGGCGCGCTGCTCGTGGTCGGCGCGCTGCTGGCCGGGCTCGCGCACCGCAGCTTCCTCTCGCTCACCGCCGTCTTCGTGATCGCCGGCTTCGCGCTGGGCAACGGCGGGGTCGGGGTGCTGGACTTCAGCCCGCGGTCGACGTTCGTCGACGACCTGGCCATCGTGGCGCTGATCGTCATCCTCTTCCGCGACGGGCTCGAGGTCGAGGCCGAGATGCTTCAGCGGGAGTGGCGCGTGCCGCTGCGCAACCTGGTGCTGGCGATGCCGCTCACGGCGATCATCGTCGCCGCGGCCGCGAAGCTCCTGACCGACCTCAGCTGGACGGAGTCGTTCCTGCTCGGCGCACTGCTCTCGCCCACCGACCCGGTCCTGTCCTCCACCGTCGTCAACAACCCGAGGGTGCCCCGGCTGATCCGCCACTCGCTCAACCTCGAGTCGGGCATGAACGACGGCCTCGCGCTGCCGGCGGTGATCGCGTTCTCGGCCGCGCTCGAGAGCGGGCAGGGCGACTTCGTGTGGTGGAAGTTCGTGCTCCAGGACGTGTCGCTCGGGCTCGTCTTCGGCATCGGCATGGGGCTGATCGCGTCGTTCGTGTTGCCGCGCGGTCACGGCCTGCGCGAGGCGCTCACCTCACATCAGAAGGCGCTGTTCGCGCTCGGCGTCGCCGCTGCCACCTACGGCCTCACGGCGATCGAGCCGCATGGCAATGCCTTCATCGGGGTGTTCACCTGCGCGATCACCCTCGGCATCCGCCGCCCGGACATCCGAGCCAGCTTCGAACGCCACGCCGAAGACATCATCGAGGTGGTCAAGCTCGTCATCTTCGTCGTGTTCGGGGCCCTGCTCACCTTCGACGGCCTCTTCGCGGACGGCTGGGCGGCGGTCGGGATCGTCGTCATCACGCTGCTCGTGGCGCGCCCGGTCGCCGTGTTCGTCGCGCTCGCGCGCACCGGACTGGACACCGCAACGAAGGGGTTCATGGCCTGGTTCGGCCCCAAGGGCGTGGCGACGATGACCTTCTCGCTGCTCGTGCTCAGCAAGCAGATCCCGAACGGCGAACGGACCTTCAACTTCGCAGCGCTCGTCGTGTTCGTCTCGATCATCGCCCACGGCCTCACGGACACACCGGGCGCGAACTGGATCGCGCGCCGCGCCGAGGCGCGCGAGCGCGGCTCGCCACCGGCCGGGGGCGAGCCGTCGCCGGTCCCAATTACTTAAGCGATCGCCCGGGCTGCCGCAGCGGCAACCGCCGCGACGATCACGACCACCGGCAGCGACGCACGCAGCCAGATCGCCCCAGCCGCCGCGACCAGCCCCGCGGCGCGCTCGTCGATCGCGAGGCTGCGGCCCGAGGCGAACGTCTCGGTGACCACCAGCGCCGCGAGGATGGCCGGCGCGAGCAGCACGACCACCGCGGTCACGCGCGGGGGCAGCGGCCGTCCGCCCAGCGCCACCGGCCCGGCCGCCTTGATCGCCGCGGTGGCGAGCGCCAGCGCGCCGATCGTGATCCAGGCCGCACTCACGTGCGCCACCACGCGCCGGCCGCCGCCGCGACGCAGGCCGCGATGATCGGCAGCCCCGGCGGCGCCACGGGCACGAGCGCCAGCGCGATCGCCGCCCCGCCGAGGGCCACGGCCCGGGCGCGCGGCGTGTGGGCCTCATCGACCAGCAGGGCGAGGAAGAAGGCCGGGAAGATCGCGTCGAGGCCGAGGTCGCGCGGGTCGCCGATCGCGTCGCCGAAGAGCACGCCGACCACCGTTCCCAGCTGCCACGCCGGGTACTGGGCGAGCGTGGCCCCGAGGAGCAGGTTGCGGTCGAAACGCCCCCCGCCCCGGTTGGCCAGCGCCCACGACGCATCGACCACGGCCTGGCCCTCGGCGGCGCGGCGCAGCGGGCCACCACGCAGGGAGGGCGCGTAGGCCACACCCATCGCCAGGAAGCGGGCGTTGAGCAGGACGCCGGCGATGATCGCCGCCGCGGCGCCGCCGCCGGCCGCCAGCACGGCCGTCGAACCGAACTGCGCGGCGCCCGCGAACACGAAGGCGGACATCACGATGGCGGCCTCCGGCCCCATCACGGGGCGCGCGACGACGCCGAACGACAGGCCGAGCAGCACTGCCGCGGCGCCGAACGGGAGCCCCGCCCGGAAGCCGTCCCGGATGGTGGCGGGTCGCTCGGCCGGGACGGCGGACATGACGCGAGAGGCTATTCGGCGGCTATGCTCGACGGGCCGTGGCCCCGACGCTCGACGAGCTGATCGCAGCCGCACGGGTGCTGGATCTCAGCCACCCGCTGTCGCCCGAGTTCCCGCTCTTCCCCGTCTACAACCCGGTCGAGGTGGCGGAGCGCTTCACCGTGCCACAGGACGGCTTCTTCGTCCGCGCGTGGTCGTTCGACGAGCACTGCGGAACCCACGTCGACGCGCCGGCGCACTTTGGGGAGGGCGCCGCGACGGTCGACGAGATCGACCCGGGCGACCTGCTCCTCACGGCCGCCGTCCTGGACGTCCGCGAGCGGGCGGCCCATGACCACGATGCGGTCGTGGAGCCCGACGATGTGCTGGCCTGGGAGTCACGGCACGGCCCGCTGCCCGACCGCTGCGCCGTCCTCGCCCTGACCGGCTGGGGCGAGCGCGCCGGCGACGCCGCGGCGTACCTCAACGTTGACGAGGCGGGCGTGCTCCACTCCCCCGGCTTCGGCGGTGAGGTCGCGGAGTTCCTCGCCGCCGAGCGCCCACAGGTCCGCGCGATCGGCCTGGATACCGCCAGCCTCGACATCGGCGCTTCCTCGGAGTACCCCGCGCACGTCGCCTGGCTGCCCGGCGGGCGCTTCGGGATCGAGAACCTCGCCAACCTGGAAAAAATGCCGGAGAAGGGCGCGATGCTCTTTGTGGGCGCGCCGGCGTTGAAGGGTGGAAGCGGCGGGCCGGCGCGCATCCTGGCACTGCTTTAGTCGTCAGTCGTCAGTCCTCAGTCGTCAGTTGCTAGGGCTCCGCGCGCTCCGTCCTTCGCTCTGACGACTGACGTCTGACGACTGACGACTGCCTCAGGTGTGCAGCGCGGCCTGCTCTTGCGCCGACGGAAAGGCCCAGGCGGCGTGGGTGCGCTGCTCCTGGCGAAACGTGAACCGCAGCTGGCGCGGCGGCGTGAGGCCGTCGGGGCCGGCCGGGCGGAAGGTGCCGCAGGGCTCGTCGCAGTCGAGCGCGCAGAGGAGGTTCTGCCGGAAGAAGCAGTCTTCGCAGCTGACCTTGCGCGCTGCGCCCCGTCGCTGCCCTTTCGCCATCGAGTTCCCTCCAGCACCGTCGTGATTCGTTCCAGAAGCAGTCGCATCGAACCACGTCGGGCAGGGGCGATCAAGACCTGCGCGAGCGCCATTGCCGCAAATCCCGCGTTCTTCGTCGCCGTGCCCGAAGAGGCTGCAAACAACGCGCTTTCGCCCCCGCGGCAGGGAAACCGCCCGCATTTTCCGTGGCTTTCGTCGACCTGCGCGTGCCGCGTTCGCTCCGCGGCGTGCCCGCCCGCGCGAGCTCGATGTGATCGTGTACCGGCCTCGTGCCCTCCACCGTCCTCGTCACCGGAGCCAGCGGATTCGTCGGCGCAGCGCTGATCCCGCGTCTGCAGCGCGACGGCCACGACGTGCGCGCGTTCGGGCGCGCAGCCGCACGCGTCCGCGCAAAGGTGCCGGTGGTGGAGGGCGACGCCGTTACGGGCGCGGGGCTCGATGCGGCGTTGGACGGCGTCGACTGCGCGTACTTCCTCATCCACTCGATGGAGACGGCCGGGACGGCGAACGGCGGCGACTTCGCCGAGCGCGACCGCCGCGCCGCCGGCGCGTTCGCCGAGGCGGCGCGGCGCGCCGGTGTGCGGCGCGTGGTCTACCTGGGCGGTCTGGTTCCGGCCGACGCTCCGCCGTCGCCCCATCTGGCCAGCCGGCTCGAGGTCGAGCGCATCCTCCTCGCCGCCGCACCCGACGCCGTGGCCTTCCGCGCCTCGATCGTGATCGCGGCGGCATCGCGGTCCTTCCGCTTCCTGGTCCGCCTCGTCGAGCGCCTACCGGTTCTGGCGCTCCCGGCCTGGCGCGAGCACCGAACCCAACCGATCGACGGCCGCGACGTGATCGAGTTCCTCGCCCGCGCGGCAACGGCGCCCGGGCTGGCCGGCCGGTCGCTCGACATCGGCGGCCCCGACGTGGTCAGCTACGCCGACATGATCGAGCGGATTCGAGAGGCGATGGTGGTGGGACGGCCGGCCCTGCGCCTGCGTCTCGAGGCCACGCCGGTGGCCAGCCGCGTGGCGGCGGCGATCGCCGGGGAGGACCACGCGCTCATCGGGCCGCTCATGGAGGGGTTGTCGCACGACCTGCTGCCGCGAGACGCCGAAGCGGCCGAGCTGCTCGGGGTGCGCCTGCACTCCTTCGATGCCGCCGTCGAACGGGCGCTGCGCGACTGGGAGGCGGCCGAGCCGCTGGCGGCGCGATGAAGCGCGTCACGGCGGCCATCGACATCGCCGCTCCGCCCGAGAAGGTGTGGGAGGTCGTGATGAACCCGGAGCGACTGAAGGACTGGGTCACGATCCACCGCAAGCTCGGCAAGGTGTCCGACACGCCGCTGAAGGACGGCTCGACGCTCGAGCAGACGCTTCATCTGCGCGGCGTCTCGATCAAGGTGCGCTGGACCGTCGAGGAGGCTCGGGCGCCGAAGGCCGCGGTGTGGGAGGGCCGCGGCCCGGCCCGCGCCAAGGCACGCACCAGCTACGTCCTCTCCCCGGACGGCGACGGGGGCACCCGCTTCGAGTACCACAACGAGTTCAAGCCGCCGCTCGGCCCGATCGGCGCGGCCGCCAACCGGGTGCTGATGGGCGGCATGCCCCAGCGCGAGGCGGACCGGACGCTGCACCGGCTCAAGGAGCTCGTCGAAGCGGGCTGACGCCCAGCGGCTACACTGCCGTATAGTCACAGCGCGTTAACCGTTA
>JAWVFS010000424.1:0-6961 GCA_033855795.1 Solirubrobacteraceae bacterium
TGCCCCAGGGCAAGCCCTGGTTCGTCGCTCCACTTGCATGTGTTAAGCACGCCGCCAGCGTTCGTCCTGAGCCAGGATCAAACTCTCCGTGAAGATGGCCGCGACGGCCGAAGCCGTCGGGCCGAGAGAGTTCGTCAGCATCCACACGAGGGGCGCCCTGGTACACAAGCTGGGCGCCCGGGATGCATGACGGGGTAATTCTGGCCACCGCCGCGGTCGCGCGAACGCGATCGGGCGGCGGTTCGGACATGTGCATACAGGCAATGGGAATCGCCTGCATACATGCTGTCGAGTTTTCAAAGACCGCCGCGCCGCTCTCCGGTGGGGCTTCCCCCTCGAGGGCGCGCCGCCCGAGCAGCCCTCGTCGGGCGCTCGAGAAGCGGGCCGGCCAGTATAGCGCCCCCATGCCTCTCGGGATAGGGCTCGGGACCCGTTTCCTCCCCGTCTCACACCTACCAGACGACCTGCACGTGGACGGTGCGGTCGCGCTCGTGGTCATCGAAATCGAGCAGAACGACCTGCTGCCAGGTGCCCAGCGCGAGGGCGCCGTCGACGATCGGGATCGTCTCCGTCGGACCGATGATCGCCGCGCGCATGTGCGCGTGGGAGTTGGTGTCGTGGTTGAGGCGGTTGTGCTGGTAGTCGCCCTCCGTTGGGACCAGGCGCTCCAGCGCCTCGGTGAGGTCGTGCACCCCGCCGGGCTCGTATTCCATCGTGGTCACGGCGACCGTCGACCCCCGGCCCGCCACGCACGCGATGCCCTGCTGCGCTCCCGCAGCCTCGACCGCGCTGGCCACGCCCGCGGTCAGGTCCACGATGTGGCCGTGCCCTCTGGTCCGGAACCGCAGCATCGCGCTGTGGACGGCCATCGCCCGGGCGCGCTCAGCTGCGCCGCAGGCGCCGGAAGCGCCGCTTGCCGACCTGGAGCACCGCGCCGTCGAGCCGCTCGGCCGGAAGGTCGTGCTCCTCGGCGCCCAGCGGCTCGCCGTCGAGGCGCACGCCGCCCTGCTCGAGCAGCCGCCGGCCCTCCGACCGCGAGAGGCCGAAGACCGCCTGCATCAGCGCGGGCAGGTGGACGCGGCCGTTGACCGGCTCGAAGGCGGCGTCCTCGATCTCCTCGGGCGGCCGGTGCTCGACGTGGAGGCGGTCGAAATGCTCCTCGGCTGCCCCGGCCGCCGCGTCGTCGTGAAACCGGGCCACGAGCGCCCGCGCCAGCGCCCGCTTGGCGTCCCGCGGAGCGACTCCGTCCGGCGGGGGATCGCCCAGCAGGAGGCGGTAGTAGACGTCGAGCGCGGCGTCGGGCACGCGCATCGTCTTGCCGTAGATCTCCTCCGGGGGCTCGGTGACGCCGATGTAGTTGTCCAGCGTCTTCGACATGCGGCGCTCGCCGTCGGTGCCCGGGAGGATCGGCAGCGTCAACACCGCCTGCTCGGGCTGACCGTAGGCGCGCTGGATGTCGCGTCCGAGCAGGAGGTTGAACTTCTGGTCGGTGCCGCCGAGCTCGACGTCGGCGCGCACCGCCACCGAGTCGTAGCCCTGCAGCAGCGGGTAGAGGAGCTCGAGCACGGAGATCGGCTCACCGGCGGCGTAGCGGTTGGCGAAGTCGTCGCGCTCGAGCAGCTGGGCGACGGTGGCGGTACGGGCCAGGGCGAAGAGGTCCTCGGCCGCCAGATCGAGCCACTCGCTGTTGCGGCGGACCTCGACCTTGGCGGGATCGGGATCGAGGACCTTGAAGGCCTGCTCCTGGAAGGTGCGCGCGTTCGCGTCGATCTCCTCGCCCGAGAGCACCGGGCGCGTGGAGGAGCGCCCGCTCGGGTCGCCCACGCGCGCGGTGAAGTCGCCGATGATCAGCACCACGAGGTGGCCGGCGTCCTGAAACTCGCGCAGGCGCTGCAGCACGACGGTGTGACCGAGGTGGATGTCCGGCGCCGTGGGATCGATGCCGAGCTTCACGCGCAGGGGACGGCCCTCGTCGGCGGCCCGCGCGAGCTTGTCCGCGAGGGCGCCTTCGGGCAGCGAGTCGACCGCGTCGTGGGCGAGCCGGGCGGCCGCCTCGGCGGGGTCGGATGCGGGGATCTGCATCGAAGCCCAATGCTAGACTTTCGCGCTTGGTGCGGCCCGACGGCTGCCGCCTGCTCGCCGACGCTGCGGAGCTTTTTTCCGCCGCCCGGTCGCTTTTTCGCGTCCGCGCATGAGCGACGACCCCACCGACATCCCCTCCGGCGAAGACCCGCCGGCGCCCATCCCGTTTCAGCGGCCGGATGGCAGCTCCCCGTCCAACGGCGGGCCGCGGCGCAGGCCGCGCCTGAACCGCGTCCGGCTGGCTCTCATCCTCGTGCCGCTCGGGATGCTGGCCTTCGTCTCGACGGTGTTCGGAATGATGATGGCGGTCGCCTCCGACCTGCCGCAGCTGGAGAACAAGCAGAAGTTCAAGAACGCCAAGCAGTCGGTGCTGCTCGACTACCGCGGCCGCCCCCTGGCCATCCTGTCGGACAGCAAGAACCAGATCCTCGTCAGCTCCTCCCAGATCGCCCCGGCGATGCAGCACGCCATCGTGGCGGTGGAGGACCAGCGCTTCTACGAGAACCAGGGCATCGACGTGCGCGGCATGGCGCGCGCCCTGCTGGCCGACGTCAAGCTGGGATCCAGCGCGCAGGGCGGGTCCACGATCACCCAGCAGTTCGTCAAGAACGCGCTCCAGGCCCAGAACAACCGCACCGTCTTCGAGAAGCTCCGCGAGGCCGCGCTGGCCTACCACCTCACGCGCAAGTGGACCAAGCAGAAGATCCTCACGGAGTACCTCAACTCGATCTACTTCGGCAACGGGGCCTACGGGATCGAGTCCGCCGCGCGGATCTACTTCGGGAAGGACCTCAACTGCGGGGGGAACCCGAGCGACCACTGCGCCGCGCTGCTCAATCCCGCCCAGTCGGCGCTCCTTGCCGGCATCGTGTCCTCGCCCTACGGCTACGACCCGATCGCGCACCCGCAGGCGGCCACGCAGCGCCGCAACTTCGTGCTGCGGAAGATGCTGGCCCAGGGCTACGTCACCCGATCGGAGTACGACCAGGACACGCACATTGCCCTCCCGACCCGGGACGGGATCCAGCCGCCGACCGAGGCCGTCACCGACCCGTCGGCCGCGTTCTTCGTCGACTGGGTGCGCCAGCAGATGTACAACCACTTCGGCGAGCGCGCCTTCATCGGCGGCCTCAACGTCAAGACCACGCTCGATCTGGACCTCCAGCAGGCGGCGGTCCAGGCGGTGCAGAGCCGCTTCTCCGACCCGAGCGGGCCGACGGCGTCGCTGGTGGCCATCGACAACAAGACCGGCGAGGTCCGCGCGATGGTCGGCGGCCCCGATTACAAGCACTCCTCGTTCAACCTGGCGACCCAGGGCCAGCGCCAGCCCGGCTCGGCGTTCAAGGCCTTCGTGCTGGCCGCCGCGCTGAAGAAGGGCATCTCGCCGGACTCCGTCTGGACCTCACAGCAGAAGGAGTTCACGGTGCCGCACAGCGGTGGCAAGGAGGTCTTCCAGGTCCACAACTTCGAGGGCGAGTACGTTGGCTCGCGCTCGCTGTGGGACGCGATCGCCCAGTCCGACAACTCGGTGTTCGCGGAGGTCGGCATCCGCACGGGGATTCCACGGATCGTGCGAACCGCCTATGCCATGGGCATTCGGACGCCCGTCTCCCACAACTACGCGATCACCCTCGGTGGCCTCACGCAGGGGGTGACGGCGCTGGACATGGCCCACGCGTACGAGACGCTCCAGCAGGGCGGCCTGCGGATCACGAACCGCCGCCTCGGGGCCGAGAAGGCCGGCCCGGTCGGGATCCACGAGGTCCGCGACAGCCACAACAACGTGATCGCCGTCAACGACCATCCGAACAAGATCCGCGCCCTCCCGAAGCAGATCGCCGAGACCGAGACGCAGATGCTCCAGGGCGTGATCGCCAACGGCACTGGGACCGGCGCGGCGATCGGCGGGTTCGAGGCCGGCAAGACCGGCACGACCGAGAACTCCGGTGATGCCTGGTTCGTCGGCTTCAACGAGAAGTACACGGTGGCCGTGTGGGTCGGCTATCCCGACAAGCTCAGGCCGATGCTGACCGAATACGGCGGCAGCGCCGTCACCGGCAAGACCTTCCCGGCCGACATCTGGCACGACTTCATGCTGGCCGCCCGAGAGATCGACGCCCAGCACCGTGCCGACGACGCCGCCCGCAACCCCAAGAAGCAGGGAACGACGTCCACCGACACGGGCTCGTCCTCCGGCGACACCGGCGGCGGGTCCGCGGGCACCGGCACCGACCAGTCGGCGCCCTCCGGCTCCGGCGGCGGCGGCTCCGGCAGTCCGGGCGCCGGCGGTGGCGGGGGCGCAGCCCCGCCGTCGTCCGGCGGTGGAGCTCCGCCCTCCTCCGGTGGTGGTGGCGGGGGTGGTCCGCCCTCCTCCGGCGGCGGTGGCGGGGGTGGTCCGCCCTCCTCCGGCGGCGGTGGCAGCGGCGGCGCGCAGGCGCCGGGGTAGTCAGGCGAGGGCAGGCGCGCGCGGCCGCGGCCGCGAGACGAACCGACTGCCCTCGGCGGTGAAGCGCCACGGCAGCTCGACGGCCTTGGTGATCCCCACCCGCGGCGCGGTGGCGAGCACCCGCTCACTCCAGGTGCGCGAACGCGGCTCGAGCAGGATCGGGCCGGTCGACAGATCGCTGCCGTTGAGGTCCAGGCCGATGCCCAGCGCCTGCGTCAGCCTGCCCGGGCCCGAGCACAGGTCCTCGAGCCGCTCGAGCCCCCGCCGCGCGCGCATCGCGTCCAGGCCGGCGAGCGGCTCCAGCGCGCGGACGAGCACGGCGGCACCGACGCCGTCGGCCTCGCTGACCGCGTTGAGCATCGCGTGGATGCCGTAGGAGCGGTACACGTACGCGCGGCCGGGCGGCCCGAACAGGGTGGCGGTGCGCGGCGTCAGCCCGACGTACGCGTGGCAGGCCGGCTCGGAGTCGTGGTAGGCCTCGGTCTCCACGATCACGCCCGCCGTGTCCCCGTGGCGGACGATGCAGCCGACCAGGTCGCGGGCCACCTCGATCACCGGGCGGGCGTAGAACCCGCGTCTCACGCCGCCGGGGCCTCGAGCGAGCGCCTGGCCTGGGCCAGCTGCTCGCGCACCCGCTCCAGCGCGGTCCCCCCCTCGGAGACCTTCGACTCCAGCCACGCGCCCTCGGTGAGGACCGCGTAGAACTCGTCGTCGAGCGCCTCGGAGTGCTCGGCGAGTACCTCCGGCGAGAGCTCGGAGAGTGTCACCCCCTCCTCGATGGCCCGGCGCACCAGCCCGGCGACGACGCCGTGCGACTCACGGAAGGGCACCCCGCGGCGCACGAGCAGGTCGGCCACGTCGGTCGCGGCGAGGAACTCGTCGGCGGCCGCGGCGGCCATGCGCGAGCGGCGGAAGCTGATGCCCTCGAGCATCCCGCGGGCGGCGTCGAGGCAGAGGTCGAGGGTGTCCACGGCGTCGAAGAGGTGCTCCTTGTCCTCCTGCAAATCCTTGTTGTAGGTGAGGGGAAGCCCGTGGAGCACGCCGTGCAGGGCGACGAGATGGGCCGCCAGTCGCGGCGCCTTGGCGCGCAGCAACTCGGCGGCGTCCGGGTTCTTCTTCTGCGGCATGATCGAGGACCCCGACGCGTAGGCGTCCGAGAGCTCGCAGAAGCCGAACTCCTCGGAGCTCCACAGCACGATCTCCGCGCCCAGCCGGGAAAGGTGGGTGGCGCAGGTCGCGGCCGCCGACAGCAGGTCCAGCACGAAGTCGCGATTGGAGA
This sequence comes from Solirubrobacteraceae bacterium, assembly GCA_033855795.1. Taxonomy (GTDB): domain Bacteria; phylum Actinomycetota; class Thermoleophilia; order Solirubrobacterales; family Solirubrobacteraceae; genus JALYZC01. Next base: position 5,808 of record JAWVFS010000424.1, read on the forward strand.
CTGCGTCGATCGAGTTGGGCGACACCGAGCCGAAGCCGAGCTCGGCGGCGACGGCGCGCCGGTCGGTGGGGAAGTTCACCCCGGCGAGCGCGCCCGAGCCGAGCGGCAGGCGGTCGGCCTGGGCGGCGGCGAAGCGCAGCCGCTCGCGATCGCGCTCGAGCATCCAGAAGTAGGCCAGGAGGTGGTGGGAGAGGTAAACCGGCTGTGCCCGTTGCAGATGCGTGTAGCCGGGCATCGGCCAGTCCAGGTGCGCCTCGGCCTGGTCGGCGAGCGTGGCCATCAGGGACGTGACGCGATCGGCCGTCCCGAGGGCGTGGGCCCGCACGAACATCGCGACGTCGGTGGCCACCTGGTCGTTGCGCGAGCGCGCCGTGTGCAGCTTCCCCCCGACCGGCCCGGCCAGCTCGGTCACGCGGCGCTCGATCGCCATGTGGATGTCCTCGTCGCCGGGCTGGAAGGTGAACTCGCCGGCGTCGAGCTCGTGCTCCACGTCGTCGAGCGCCTTCAACAGCTCGTCGCGCTCGCCCTCGGCGATGATGCCCTGCGCCGCCAGCATCGTCGCGTGGGCGCGTGACTGGGCGACGTCATAGGGACCGAGCCGCCAGTCGAACGAGAACGAGGCGTTGAGCTTCTGGAACACCGGGTCCTGGGGCTCGTCGAAGCGGGACACGAGCGCCAGTGTATGCGGGGCCGCTCGTCGACCACGCGTACCGCGAAGCGGTACTAACTGCCCGAAACAGCGGAGGGCCTGCTGTTTGCAGGCCCGGAGCTATGCGGGCGAGAGGGCGGCGTAGCCGCCCGGTTAAGTCGGCCCCGCGCAGGCGAGTGCTCGTTGTTTACGAGCCCCGAGCCAGCGCGGCCGAACGCGGCCGAAGGATCAGTGGCGCAGCGCGTACAGCTGCGCCACCTGCGTGGCCAGGGCGATGCCCAGCAGGTACAACGTGATGCCCCAGCCGGCGTACACGCGGCGGAACCGCGGGAACCAGCGGCTGTCCGGGTCAAGACCGGAGGAATAGGCCACCGGGAGGAGGAACACGAGGCCGAGCACGAGCAGGACCCAGGGCGCCCATTCGAGGAAGTACCTCGCGTCGAGCCGGAACTCGCGGGCGATGTCGAGAATCACGCGGTGGAAGAGCACGGCCGGCACAACGGCC
>JAWVFS010000425.1:0-5678 GCA_033855795.1 Solirubrobacteraceae bacterium
GATCCTGACCGAGACGCGCGTACGCTGCGTGGATCGCCGCGCGCTGATCCGCTTCCGCCCCTACTGGGCGGTCGTCGGGCCGTTCTCACGCTTCATCCGGATCGATCTGCTTGCGGCCGCGGTGCGACGAGCCTGAGCAGCTCCGCGGCCACGTCCGGCGGCTCGCGCTCGGTCACGTCGATCATGTGCACGCCGGCCAGCTTGCGCATCCAGGTGAGCTGCCGGCGCGCGTAGCTGCGCGTGTGGCGCTTCATCGCCTCGACGTCGCCCGCGAGGAGCTCGGCGAAACCCAGCGCCTTGCGCGCCGTCTCCGACGCGCCGGCGGCGTGCGCCGCGCGCACCTCCTCCAGCGCGCCGGACTCCACCATCACGTCGACGCGGGCGTCGATGCGTGCGTACAGCGCCTGGCGCTCCATCACCAGGCCGGTGAGCAGCGTCGGGTGGCGCGTGTGCTCGGTCCAGAGCTGCGAACGCTCCGGCGGCGGCTCGAGCTCACCGGCCTCCAGGAGCTCGAGCGCGCGCACGATGCGCTGGCGGTCATTGGGGTCGATCGCCTGGGCCGCCCAGGGGGCGTCGCGGCGCAGCGCGGCATGCAGCGCGGGCGCGCCGCGCGCCGCCAGCTCGCTTTCGAGGCGCTCGCGCACGCCCTCGGGGGGCGGTGGGCGCAGGTCGAGGTCGGCGAGCGCGGCGCGCAGATACAGGCCGGTGCCGCCCAACACGATCGGCCGCCGGCCGGACGCCACCAGCCCGTCGATCTCGGCATGGGCGAGCTCGGCGTACTGACCGGCGCTGAAGCGCGCGTCCACCGGCAGGAACGACACGAGGCGGTGCTCGAGACGGGCGCGCTCGTGTGGGGCGGCGACGCCGGTGAGCACCTCCAGGCCGCGATAGACCTGCAGGGCGTCGGCCGACACCGCAACCGGGTCCTCCCCGCGCTCGTCACGCAGGCGCTCGGCCAGCGCGACCGCCACCGCGGTCTTGCCGACGCCGGTGGGGCCGAACAGGGCGATGACCTCTGACGGAGCCATGCCGCGGAGTATCGTCACACCATGGGGGTTCGCATCGGCTGTGGCCTGTCCACGGAGCCCGACGCACGCGAGGGCGCCGGCCAGGCGGCGCAGGCGGCGCTGCGCCCGCTCGACGGCGCCGGCGTCGACCTGGCGGTCGTATTCGCCTCGGGTACCCACCTGGCGGCCCCGGAGGCCACGCTCGAGGCGGCGCACGACACCCTGAGTCCGCGCGAGCTGATCGGCTGCGGCGCGGGTGGTGTGCTGGGCGCGGCGCACGAGGTCGAGGACGGCACGGCCGTCGCGGTCTGGGCCGCCCACCTCGACGGAGGTCGGGCGACGTCCTTCCACGCCGAGCCGGTGGAGATCGATGACGGAGTCGCCGTCGCGGGCCTGCCCGACCTCGACGGCGCGGCCGCGACGATCCTGCTCGCGGATCCCTACAGCTTCCCCACCGACGGCCTGCTGCGCCAGCTCGCACGCGACGGGGCCGGCGTGCCGGTGCTCGGCGGGCTGTCGAGCGCGCGCACGCTGGAGGGCGCGGGTGCGCTGTTCGTTGGCGAAACCGTCGTCGGCACCGGGGCCGTGGGGGCGCGGCTGGACGGTCTGGACGTGATGCCCTGCGTATCGCAGGGCGCGGCGCCGGTCGGTCCGGAGCTGACCATCACGGCCGCCGACGGCCACGTGATCGAGGAGCTCGCCGGGGTACCCGCACTGCAGAAGCTGCGCGACGTGATCGGCGAGCTGCCGCTGGGCGAGCGCTCGCTCGTGGCGCACGGCATGCTGCTCGGCATCGTCACGGCCGCGGGCAAGCCGGACTACGAGCGGGGCGACTTCCTGGTTCGGGGCATCCTGGGCGGCGATCCCGACACCGGCGCCGTCGCCGTGGGCGCGGGGGTCGAGGCCGGCCAGGTCGTGCGCCTGCACGCGCGCGACGCCGACTCGGCGGATTCTGACCTGCGCGAGGCGCTCGGCCTCCGTATGGCCGCGCTGGGCGGCAGCCCACCCGCGGGGGCGCTCGTGTTCACGTGCAACGGGCGCGGCCGGGACATGTTCGGCACGCCCGACCACGACGCCGAGGCGCTGGACCGTGAACTCCAGGGCGCGCCGGCGGCCGGGTTCTTCGCGGCCGGCGAGATCGGCCCCGTCGGCGGCGAGAGCTTCCTGCACGGGTTCACGGCCACTGTGGCAATCTTCCCGCCGTGAACGTCGCCGGGAGGACCGTGCTGCTCACCGGCGCCACGGGCGGGCTCGGTAACGCGATCGCCCGCGCCCTCGGCGGCCGGGGCGCCAAGCTCATTCTCAGCGGCCGCCGGACCGACGTGCTCGAGCCGCTGGCCGACGAGGTCGGCGGTCGGGCGCTCGCCGCCGACCTGACCGACCGGGCCGACGTGGACCGGCTGGCGGCAGAGGCCGGCGACGTCGAGATCCTGGTCGCCAACGCCGGCATCCCGGCCGACGGGGCGGTGCTCGAATACACGCCCGACCAGATCGACCGCGCGCTCGACGTGAACCTGCGGGCGCCCCTCATCCTGGCGCGGACGCTGTCGGAGCCCATGGTGGCCCGCGGCACCGGCCACATCGTCTTCATGTCGTCGCTCGCCGGGAAGGTGGCGACGGGCAACTCGGCCGTGTATGCCGCCACGAAGTTCGGGCTGCGGGGGTTCGCGTGGGGGCTCCGGCAGGACCTGCGGGAGGCCGGCGTCGGGGTCTCGGTCGTCTGCCCCGGTCTGATCCGCGACGCCGGGCTGTTCGCGGACACCGGCATCGCGCCACCGCCCGGCTCCGCGACGCGCACCGCCGCGGATGTCGGCGATGCGGTCGTGGCGGCGATCGAGCGCGACCGGGCCGAGATCGTGGTCGGATCCCTGGGAGAAAAGGCCTGGGGCGCGCTCGGGGCGCTGACCCCGAGCACGCTCGCGTTCGTCAACCGGCGCTTCGGCGGCAACGACGTCGCCGCAGCCCTGGCGGCGACCGAGGCCCACCGCGCCAAGCGTTGAGGGGCGGCTAGGCGGTCGGCGCGTCGGTGGAGGCCGCGACGCCGTCGTGCGCGCCGTCGCGGGCGATCCCGCCGACGGCGCGGAGGATCTCGTTGGCCAGCTTCGGCCCTTCGGTGGCCTGTTCTGGGGTCGCCTCGATGCGGAAGACGACCTCGTCGCCGTCGATCTCCTCCAGGATGATGCGGGGGTCCGAGCGCGTCGGCACGGTGAGGGCGCCCTCGAGCAGCTCCTGCACGTCGCTGGGACGCACCTCGACCGGGAGACGGGCTCGCAGGTCCACGCCGTCGGGCTCTCGCAGGGGGATCACGGCCATCGACAGGACGACGCTGTTCGGCACCATGATCGAGTCGTCGCCGCGCGCCAGCGTGAGATAGAGCAGGCCGAGCGAGCTGACGACGCCCTCCACGCTTCCCGCGACGGGACCGCCCTGGAGCCGCACCCGATCCCCGACCCGGAACGGACGGGCGCTCAGCAGCACGGTGCCCGCGAACACGTTCCCGAGCGTCTGCTGCGCGGCGAGCCCGAGCACGACGGCGGTCACCGCCCCGCCGAGGGCGAGCGTGGTGGGATCCAGCCCGGCGACGTGCAGGGCCACGAGGAGCGCGATGCCGATGGTCAGCAGGCGCAGCAGGAAGCCGGCGGTACCGGCCGTCGCGGGGTCCATCCGCCGGAACAGCGCCGGGCCGATGGCACGGCCCACGTCGCGGGCGAACGCCCAGCCGAGGATCACGAGCGCGATCACGGTGAGGATGCGCACCACGAAGTCGAACTCCGCGCCGAAGATGTCCTGGCGATAGGAGTAGACGACGAGGACGCCGGCGAGGGCCGGAAGCAGCACCGCTGCCTGCCGCCGCGCGCGGCGCGCAGCCTTCTGGCTCAGCTGCTGTGACAGCCCGACCCGTGCCCACGAGTGGCTCCGGGTCTTGAACATGTCGCGCATCTGGGCGCTTCTGTCGGGCTTGGGGGCCATGACGTCATTCATAGCAACGCGGGACCCGGCCGCGCGTTTCACCCGGCGCTCCGTGACACACCGCACATGGGCGCCGTCGTCTTTCAGAAGAGCGTCGCCTGGCGTCTGCGCGCCGTCGGAGCCGGCTCGACCTGGGCATCACCTCCCCCCTCCTCGAACGAGCGGATCAGGCGGCCGCCGCCCTCAGTCGCCGCCGGGTCGCGCGGGTGGGATCGCACCAGGTTCTGCAGGCGCCTCCGCTCCTCCGGCGGCGCGTACGCCCCGCGGCGGTAGAGCGCCTCGTAGCGCGGCACGAGATCCGGGCGCTGGGATCGCAGCCAGTCGAAGAAGATGCCCCGGACCTCGCCCCGTAGGTGCAGCGCGATCCCGCCGATGCTCTTCGCGCCGGCCTCCGCCGCGAGCTCGAGGATCGGATCGACCTGCTCGGGCGCGTCGTTGACGCCCGGCATCAGCGGCGCGACGAGCACGCCGGTCGGGATCCCGGCGCGATTGAGCTCCGCGACCGCCTCGAGGCGCTTGCGCGGGTGCGGCGTGTGCGGCTCGGTCGCCCGCCAGGCCTTCTCGTCCAGCGTCGGGACCGACAGGTTGGCCGTGAACCCCACCTGCTCGGCGAGCTCGCGCATCAGGTCGATGTCGCGCAGCAGGAGCGGCGATTTCGTCAGCACCGAACACGGCGTGTCTGCGTCGCGCAACGCCTCCCAGACGCCCGGCATGAGGCGATAGCGGCTCTCCGCCCATTGGTAGGGATCGGTGTTCGTCCCCAGCGCGACGTGCTCTCGCTTCCACGACGGCCGCGCCAGCTCGGCCCGCAGCACCTCCGGGAGGTTGACCTTGACGACGATCTCGCGTTCGAAGTCGCGATCAGCGTCGAAGCCGAGGTACGTGTGTGTGGGGCGAGCAAAACAAAATTTGCACGCATGAGTGCATCCCCTGTACGGGTTGATCGTCCACCGGAACGGCATTTGCGACTGCTTCGGCACCCGATTCAGCACGCTCTTCGCCACCACCTCGTAGAACCGGATGTCCAGCGCCTCGGGAGCGTCGAACGTGCGGACGCGTGCCTCGTCGCGGTAGCCGGGCAGCCGGCGGGCGGCGTCAGCGTCGGTGGAGTGCGAGTCCCAGCGCACGAACACATGTTCGCATACGCCCCAGACGGACCGGCCAAAAAGAAAGGCGGCCGGATCCCTCCGGCCACCTTTCCAGCCTTCCTTGACGATCCGTCGTCCGGGCGGTGCGTGTCGGGCATCGTGCCCAACGCCCCGCTCCAACAACAGGAGCTTTGCGGAGCGCTGACGCTCGCGCAATCGAACAAACGTCGAATTCCCTGGACAGGGGAGCCAAACAGGCGCTATGGGGCTGCGCCGGCGGGAGCGAAGAGGCGCTCCTCGCCGACCAGGGTCTGGCTCGTCGCCCCCGCGATGTCGACGGGCACGATCTCGCCGGCCCGCGCAAGGCCGGCGAAGTTCACGACCTTGTTGTGGCGGGTGCGGCCGCGCAGCCGCGAGGGGTCCGTGCGCGACGGGCCCTCGACGAGTGCGTCGAGCGTGCGGCCCACGAAGCGCTGGGCCCGCTCGCGCGCCCGGCGCTGCACCGCGTCGACCAGGCGCTCCATGCGCTCGACGGCCACCGCGTGGGGCACGAGGTCATCGGTCAGCTCGGCCGCCTCGGTGCCGCGCCGCGGGGAGTAGATGAAGGTGAACG
>JAWVFS010000426.1:0-3339 GCA_033855795.1 Solirubrobacteraceae bacterium
TCATCGACGGCTACGACGTGATCGTCGACGGCGTCGACAACTTCCCCACGCGCTACCTGCTCAACGACGCGTCGGTGCGTCTCGACATCCCCGTCGTCTCGGCGGCGATCCTGGGCTTCGACGGGCAGCTGTCGGTGTTCAAGCCCCACGACGGGCCGTGCTACCGGTGCCTCTTCCCGGAGCCGCCGCCGGCAGAGCTGGCCCCGTCCTGCGGCGCCAACGGCGTGCTCGGCGTGCTGCCGGGCACGATGGGCCTGCTCCAGGCGACCGAGGTCGTCAAGCTCGTCATCGGCGAGGGCGACCCGCTGATCGGCCGCCTGCTGCTCTACGACGCGCTCGCCGCCACCTTCACCGAGGTGAAGGTCCGCCGAGATCCGGATTGCCCCATCTGCTCGCGCGACCCCGCCGACATCTCCGACGACGAGCTCGGCGTCTTTCCGGACTACGAAGCGTTCTGCGCCGCCGCGGGCTGATACAGCCGGCCGCGGTGTGGTAACCATTCGCCTCCATGGCGACGGTGAAGATCCCACCCGTGCTCCGGCAGTCCGTCGGCGGCGAGAAGCAGGTCGAGGCCGACGGTTCGACGGTCGGTGACGTCCTGCGCGCGGTGGCCCAGGAGCACCCGGACACCGCGGACCAGCTCTTCTCGGGCGACGGCGGGCTCAACCGGTACGTCAACGTCTATCTCAACGACGAGGACGTGCGGGTGCTCGACGGCCTTGACACTTCCGTCGGCGAGACCGACACGCTCGTGATCCTGCCGGCCATGGCCGGCGGGGCCGCGTAGCCCCTCAGAGCTTGCGCAGGTAGATCCGCCAGCCCTCGCCGCGCGGGAGGCTCCTCTCACGGAGCGCGCCGGCCCGGCGCGCGATTTCGGCCCAGCGGAGGGGCGGGCCCTTCGTCCGCGATCCCCGACCGCAGGGTGGTCTAAACGCGCGCGCCGCTTCCGATGACCATCGCTACACTTCGTGAAGTAATGGCCCTCGAGTCCCCCCTCGAGAACAAGCCCTGCGGTGGACGCTACGGCGACATCGTCCAGGCGATCGGCAATACGCCGCTGGTGGAGCTCAAGCGGCTGTCGCCCAAGCCCGGCGTCCGTGTGTGGGCCAAGCTCGAATCGCACAACCCGACCGGCTCGGTCAAGGACCGCGTCGCGCGCGCCCTGATCGAGGACGCCGAGGACAAGGGCGCGATCGACCCGGGCCACACCATCCTCGAGCCGACGTCCGGCAACACCGGCATCTCGCTCGCGATGATCTGCCGGCGCAAGGGCTATCCCCTCAAGGTCGTGATGCCCGAGAACGTGACGCCCGAGCGCACCCAGCTGCTGCGCATGTACGGCGCGGAGATCGTCTACAGCGAGGGCGCCAAGGGCTCCAACGGTGCCGTGGACAAGGCGCTCGAGATGGCCGAGGCCGACGCCTCCTACTACATGCCCTACCAGTACGGGAACCCGGCCAACCCGCTGGCCCACTACAACGGCACGGCGCTGGAGATCCTCGAGGAGCTCGACGAGGTGACGGCGTTCGTCGCCGGCCTGGGCACCGGCGGCACGCTGATGGGCAACGGCCGCCGCCTCAAGGAGGAGCTCGGCGACGCCGTCAAGATCGTCGCCGCCGAGCCGATGCAGGGCGAGCCGGTGCAGGGCCTGCGCTCCCTCGACGACGGCTTCATCCCGCCGATCATCGACCTGTCCCTGCTCGACCGCAAGATATTCGTCACCAACCGGGACGCGATCATCTGGACGCGCAAGCTGCTCGAGGAGGAGGGCCTGTTCGCGGGCGTCTCCTCGGGCGCAATCGCCTCGATCGCCGCGCGCATCGCCGGCGAGCTGGACGAGGGCAATGTGGTGTTCGTGGTCTGCGACGACGGCTGGAAGTACCTCTCGTCGGGCATCTACACACTGCCCGTCGACGAGATCGCGGACCTGGACTCCACCGTTTGGTGGTAGTGATTCGGCTGCGCCGCAGGGGCGCATCTGTCCACCAGCACAGGCATCGGAGGTTCCATGGAGTACGAGCGGTTCGCGTTGGACCCGGTTTCGCGCCGGCGTTTCTTCCACGCCTCGGGCGTGGCGACGGCCGGCGGATCGGCGGCGTTCCTCGCCGCATGCGGGGGCGGCTCCGGGAACGCCAAGAACCAGACGGCCGCCGCGGCCGACATCGCCATCCTCAATAGCGCGATCGACCTCGAGAACACGGCGATCGCTGCCTATACGGCCGGCGCGCCACTGCTGAAGGGGGATCTGCTCAAACTGGGGCGGGAGTTCCTCGGCCAGGAGAAGGAGCACGCCGACACGCTGTCCAGCGCCGTGACGCAGCTCGGTGGCCACCCCTCCCGCCCGAAGGCGGCCTACGACTTCCCCCGGGTCCGCACGCAGCGCGACGTCCTGCTGCTGGCGAACACGATCGAGCACGAGGCCATCGCGGCCTACCTCGATGCGCTGCCCAAGCTTTCGTCGCCCGACCTGCGCGCGACGGCGGCCTCGATCGTCACGAACGAGGCCGAGCACGTGTCGGCGCTGCTGGGCGCGCTCGGCCGCCCGCAGGTACCGGCCGCCTTCGTCAGCGGGAGGGCGTGAGCATGGGCGACTCCGATCGGCTCATCATCGAGGACGGCGACGCCGACACCGCTGCGATCGCCGCGTACGAGGCCACCCGGCGCGACGCCGTGCGCCGCAGCCTGACCGCCGCCGGCGCCGTGCTCGGGGCGGCGCTCGTCCCGGCGCTGCTTTCGGCGCGCCAGGCCTTCGCCGCCGGCGGCCAGGACGATGCGGGGATCCTCGCGTCGGCCATCCGGCTGGAGAACACCGCGGTCGCGGCGTACGCGGCCGCCGTCCAGAGCGGCGCGCTCACGCCGCAATTGCGGCGCACCGCCGCGCTCTTCGGCCGCCAGGAGGCCGAGCACGCCGCGGCGCTCACCGCGGCACTCAAGAACATGGGCGGCACGCCGCCGGCGGGCACCGACGCGAAGCTGCTCGCGCCGTTGAAGAGCGCCCGGAGCCAGAAGCAGATCGTTCAGTTCGCAATCGAGCTCGAGACGATGGTCGTCGCCGCGTACTACGACGCGGCGAAGACGCTGCGGCAGGCGCACCTGCTGCAGACGAGCGCGCAGATCAAGTCCAACGAGGGCCAGCACCTCGTGGTCCTGCGCCAGGCGCTCGGGCAGAACCCGGTACCGCATGCCTTCGAGACCGGCAAGGCCTGACCGGGATGGTCGTCCTGAGGTAGGGAGTAGCCTGTCGGCATGCCCTTTCAGGTTGGACCCCTCGAGCTCGTCGTCGTCCTGGCCATCGCTCTGATCGTCCTGGGCCCGAAGAAGCTGCCCGAGGTAGGCCGC
>JAWVFS010000427.1:0-8650 GCA_033855795.1 Solirubrobacteraceae bacterium
GGCACGCCGATCGAGCAGGTGCGCGCGATTGCGGCGAGCGGCGAGAATATGCCGCCGAAATCCACCTTCTTTCACCCCAAGGTGCCGACTGGGCTGCTGTTCAACCCCCTCGACGAGCCATAGGCTCGCCCGGTTGGCGGCCCGGAGTACGATGTTGGTGAAGCACTCCCCCATTGGACGAGGACGGAAATGAAAGCCACTGCGCGCCGACGTCGTAACGGCACCTTCCAGCACGACCTCAAGGTCCGTGACCACATCGTCAGCGCCGACGAGCCTCGCGAGTCCGGCGGCGACGACGCCGCGCCGAGCCCGCAGGAGTTCCTCGCTGTCTCGCTGGCGTCGTGCACGGCCATCACGCTCGAGATGTACGCCGACCGCAAGGGCTGGGACGTGGGCCCGGTCGAGGTGGAGTGCGAGTACTCCCCCGCCGAGCGCGGCTGTCCGACGCGCTTCTCGCTCGTCGTGCGCCTCCCGGAGGGATTGAGCCAGGAGCAGGTCGATCGCCTCATGGTGATCGCCGCCAAGTGCCCGGTCCACCGCACGCTCGACGGCGAGGTCATGTTCGACGAGCGGGTCGAAATCGCCAGCCCGGTGTAGCACCCAAGCGCCGACGTGGCCGCCACCATCGATGCGTTGCGGCCGCTTCTCCTCGACCCGGAGGAGGCGGCCGGGCTCGACGTGCACGGCCGCATCGACGCCGCCGTGCTCGTGCCGCTGTACGTGCAGGACGGTGTGCTGCACGCGGTCTTCACCCGCCGGCGCGACGACCTACGCCGACACGCCGGCGAGATCTCGTTCCCGGGCGGGCGCCAGGACATCGAGGAAGGCGAGGAGGACCTGCGCGACACCGCGCTGCGCGAGGCCGAGGAGGAGATCGGCCTGCCCCGCGACGCCGTCGACATCGTCGGCGCGCTGACGCCGACGCCGACGATCGCGACCAACTACGCCGTGTATCCCTTCGTCGGGATGATCGAGCCCGGCCACCGGTGGAAGCCGAGCGCCGCCGAGGTCGCCGAGGTCCTGGAGCTGTCGGTGCCCGACCTGCGAGCGGGCTATCAGCGCAAGCGGCTGCTCCGCCGTGGCGTGCCGTTCCGCACGGACGTCTTCGAGGTCGGCGACCAGCTCATCTGGGGGGCGACGGCGCGGATCCTGTCCGACCTGCTCGAGCGCCTCGACGGCATCGAGGACTAGCGACCAGCGACCAGCGACTCGCGCTCTATACGTCCTTCTCGATCGGCACGGCGACCAGGTTGCCCCACTCCGTCCACGAGCCGTCGTAGTTCTTGACGTCATCGCGCCCGAGCAGCTCGTGCAGCACGAACCACGTGTGCGCCGACCGCTCGCCAATGCGGCAGTAGGCGATGATCGACTCGCCGTTGAGCACGCCCTTGCCGCTGTAGAGCTCCTGCAGGTCGTCGGCCGACTTGAAGGTGCCGTCCTCGTTGACCGCCTGGGCCCAAGGGACCGACGCCGCCCCGGGAATGTGGCCGGAGCGCTGCGCGCCCTCGTTCTCGTAGCCGGCCATCGCGATGAGCTCGCCCGAGTACTCCTGCGGAGAGCGCACGTCGACGAGCTTGGTCTCCTTGTCGAGTGCCTCGTACACCTCGTCGCGCTGGGCGCGGATGGCGTCGTCGCCCGGCTGGGCGTTGAACGTCGTCGCCGAGTGCGACGGCGCGTCGGCGGTCGTCGCTCGGCCCTCGCCGATCCACTTCTCGCGCGGGCCGTTGAGCAGCTTGACGTTGTCGTGCCCGTAGTACTTGAGGTACCAGTAGGTGTAGGCGGCGAACCAGTTGTTGCGGTCGCCGTAGAGCACGATCAGGTGATCGTTGGAGATCCCCCTGGAACCAAAGAGCTCGCCGAACGCCTCGGGGCCGAGGAAGTCGCGCTTGACCTGGTCCTGGAGATCCTTCTGCCAGTCGAAGCCGACCGCCCCCGGAATGTGGGCCTCGGCGTAGAGGGCCGGGTTCTCGTCCACCTCGACGATACGGATCGAGTCGTCGTCGAGATGGTCCTCGAGCCACTGGGTGTCGACCAGTACGTCCTTCGAATAGTCAGCCACGACGGTCCTCCTCGGGGCAAATCCCTATCAGCTTTATGGGGTTTAGCGAGTGTAGCGCAGGGGCCCTGGATCGGCGGGCGCCTCGAGAAGCTCGCGGACACCGCGCTCTGCGGCCCGCAGCCATTCTCGCGGATCGGCGGGGTCGGCGGCCAGAATTCCCAGCGGAATTTCCCACGTGCGCGCCGCCTCGCGTGCGATCTCCGCACCGGCCGCGAGCAGCGCCGGGGGGACGGCGCCCGCCGCCTCGTACACGAGGCCGCGCACCGTCGTGTCGACGACCCGCTCGCAGAAGGACCGCAGGCGCGGACCATGGAGCGCGGCGAGAGTCTCGGGCTTGCCGGTGGCGCTGCCCAGCAACCAGCACGCGACGGTCACGCCGTCGAGCGCGCCGGTGAGGGTGCCGATGCGATCGGGGTCCCCCACCCACGGCTCGATCCCCGCGGCCTCGAGACCCGCGCTCGCGGCGGGGTCGCGAGTGGTGCCGCGCACGGCGTGGCCCTCGGCCCGCAGGGCCCGCGCCAGGCTGCGACCGCGGCACCCGCAGCCGACGATCAGGACCCTCGCCAGAGCTAGGTGTTCCTCTCCACGTCGGCGCGCAGCTGTGCCTCGGTCAGCTCCGGCTCCCCGCGGCGGCGGCGCTTCTCGTTGGTGACCTCGAGCATCTGGCGGATGTCCTCCTGCGCGAGGTACGTCTCGCGGCGCTCCTGCGCGTCCCGGACGTCCTCGGCGACCTGATCGCGCAGGGACGCCTCCGTGAGCTCGGAGTCCCCGCGCGCACGGCGCCGCCGGTTCGTGGCCTCGAGCATCTGATCGAGATCGTCGATCTCGTTCTGCACCTCCATCTCCGGTGAGCGCGTCGGCTGCCAGCGGAGGACGTCGGATCCCGACTTGGGATGGAAGCGGCCGAGCAGGAGGACGAACACGATCAGCGCCAACACGATGCCCAGCATGATCAGGGCGAACGGGTCCATCGCCGCGAGTGTACCCTCGCATCCGTGACCGGGCAGCCTCCCAGCGACGCGCTCATCCTCGACGCCCTGCGCACGCCGATCGGACGCTACGGCGGCGTGCTCGCGGGAGTGCGGCCCGACGATCTCGCCGCCCATGTGATCGCCGCCGCCGTCGAGCGCAACGGGATCGACGGCGCGGAGATCGAGGACGTCTTCTTCGGGGACGCCAACCAGGCGGGCGAGGACAACCGCAATGTCGCGCGCATGGGCGCGCTGCTCGCCGGCCTCCCGGTCGAGGTGCCGGGCGTGACGGTCAACCGGCTGTGCGCGTCCGGGCTCGAGGCGGTCAACCAGGCGTCGCGCGCGGTCCGCGCCGGCGACGCCGACCTGCTGCTCGCCGGCGGCGTGGAGTCGATGACCCGGGCGCCCGTGGTCCAGCTCAAGCCCGAGCGCGGCTTCCCGCGCGGCGCGCCCGAGTCGGCCGACACGACGATCGGCTGGCGCTTCGTCAACCCGCGCATGACCGAGCGCCACTCGACCGAGGGGATGGGCGAGACGGCCGAGAACGTGGCGGAGCGCTACGAGGTCACGCGCGCCGACCAGGACGCCTTCGCGGTCGAGTCGCACCGCCGCGCCGCCGCGGCGCAGGACGCGGGCACGTTCGCCCGCGAGATCGTGCCGATCGAGGCCCCGTCCGCGAACGGGCGCCGCGGCGAAACCGTTCTCGTCGAGGCCGACGAGGGCGTGCGGCGCGACACCACGCTGGAGAAGCTCGCCTCGCTCAAGCCGGCCTTCCGCGAGGGCGGTTCGGTGACCGCGGGCAATGCGTCGCAGATCAACGACGGCGCGGCCTGCCTCGTCGTCGGGTCCGAGCGCGCCGCCGAGCGCCTGGGCAAGGCCCCGCTGGCCCGGGTCGTGGCGACCGGCGGCGCCGGGGTGGACCCCGCCTATATGGGCGTCGGCCCGATCCCCGCGAGTCGAAAGGCGCTGGAGCGGGCCGGGCTGACGATCGACGACATCGATCTGGTCGAGATCAACGAGGCGTTCGCCGCCCAGGTGCTGCCGTGCATGCGCGAACTGGGGATCCCGCCCGAGAAGCTCAACGTCAACGGCGGCGCCATCGCCATGGGACACCCGCTCGGGTGCAGCGGCGCGCGGCTGGTCGGATCGCTGGCCTGGGAGCTGCGCGAGCGCGGGCTCCGCTACGGCCTGGCCGCGCTGTGCATCGGCGTGGGCCAGGGGCTGGCCACGATCATCGAGGCCGCCTGACGGCGGGCCGCCGTGTCGGCGGCAAACGTCGAGCTCGTCCGCAGCATCTACGGCGCGTGGGCCGAGGGTCGCTCCGCCCGTGCGTTCATTGCCGAGGACGTCGAGTACGTCAATCCGCATGACGCGATCGAGCCGGGCGTCCTGCGCGGCCGCCGGAGCTTCGCCCGCATCCGCGATGCCTACGACGACGTCGAAGTCGTGCCCGAGCGCTACGTCGAGGCCGGCGACGATGACGTCGTCGTCATCGCCAAGCTCCTGGTCGGTACGCGCGGGCTGCACACGGAGACCACGCAGGGCTACGTGTGGACCGTGCGCAACGGCCAGGCGGTCCGCTTCCGCTGGTTCAACGACCCGGCGGAGGCGCTTGCGGCCGCCGGCCTCCAACCCGAGGCCGGTGCGTAGTATCTCGTCGCCATGGACTTCGACCTGACCGACGAGCAGAAGCTGATCCGCGAGACGGCGCGCGACTTCACCGACAACGAGATCGTCCCGCGAGGGCGCGACAACGACCGCAATCACCACTTCGACCTCGAGCTCGTGGGCAAGATGGCCGACCAGGGCTACCTCGGCGCGATCGTGCCGCGCGAGTACGGCGGCGCGGGGCTCGACTACCTGACCTACGGGCTGATCGTGGAGCAGATCGGGCGAGGAGACTCCGCGATGCGCACGGTCGTGTCGGTCCAGACGTCGCTCGTGTGCTCTGCGATCCTGCGGTGGGGCACCGAGGAGCAGAAGCAGAAGTATCTGCCGAAGCTCTGCACCGGCGAGTGGCTGGGCTGTTTCGCGCTCACCGAACCCGACACCGGCTCGGACGCCGCCAACCAGAAGACCCGCGCGCGCCGGGCCGACGAGGGCGGCTGGGTCCTCAGCGGCAACAAGATGTGGATCTCGATGGGCAACCACGCCAAGGTGGCGCTCGTGTTCGCCCAGACCGATCCCGAGCTCAAGCACCGCGGGATCGCCTGCTTCCTGGTCGACACCGAGCACCCCGGTTTCTCCTCGCAGGAAATCCACGGGAAGATGGGCCTGCACGGGTCGGACACGGCGGCGCTCGCGCTCGACGACGTCGAGGTGCCCGAGGACGCGGTGCTCGGCGAGGTCGGCCAGGGCTTCAAGATCGCCATGTCGGCGCTCGACTCCGGGCGCTACTCGGTCGCCGCGGGCTGCGTGGGCATCTGCCAGGGCTGCGTCGACGCGTCGGTCGCCTACAGCAAGGAGCGCGTGCAGTTCGACCGGCCCATAGCCTCCTTCCAGCTCGTGCAGGCCATGATCGCCGACATGGTCGTCAAGACCGAGGCCTCGCGCATGCTCGTGTGGCGGGCCGGCTTCCTCAAGGATCGCGGCGAGCCCAACACCACCGAGACCTCCATCGCGAAGTACCACGCCACCGAGGCGGCACAGTGGTGCGCGAACACGGCGATCCAGGTGCATGGCGGCTCGGGCTACGTGGACGACCACCCCGTGGAGCGCTACTTCCGCGACGTGCGCGTGACCACGCTGTATGAAGGGACGTCCCAGATCCAGCAGCTGATCATCGGCCGCGCCGCGACCGGGATCAACGCGCTGATCCCGGAGTAGTGGCCGAGGGTCGCGTGCCGGGCACGATCGGCGTCGTCGGCGCCGGGACCATGGGCGCCGGCATCGCGCAACTCGCCTGCCTGCAGGCCGGCGCGCGCACACTCCTGCACGACCCCGTCCCCGAGGCGCTCGCCCGGGGAATCGAGGGCATCGAGCACCAGCTCGAGCGCGGCGTCGAGCGCGAGCGGTGGTCGGCCGACGAGGCGGCGGCCGCGCGCGCGCGGCTCGAGCCGGCGGAGCGCCTCGAGGACCTGGCGGAGTGCGATCTGGTGATCGAGGCGGCGCCCGAGTCGCTGAAGCTCAAACACGAGCTCTACGAGCGGCTGTCGGGGGTTGTCGCGCCCAGCGGCGTGCTCGCCACGAACACGTCCTCGTTGCCGGTCACGGCGATCGCGGCCGCCGCGACGCATCCGGAACGCGTCGTGGGCATGCACTTCTTCAATCCCGCGCCGGTGATGCGGCTGGTCGAGGTGATCGCCGGTGACGCTTCGGGTGACGAGGCCATGGCCGTCGCGCGCGCGGCCGGGGAGGCGATGGGCAAACGCGTCATCGTGGCCGCCGACGGCCCCGGCTTCCTGGTCAACCGCTGCGGGCGGCCGTTCGGGCTCGAGGCGCTGCGGCTGCTGCAGGAGCGCGTCGCGAGCGTCGAGCAGATCGACCGCGTCTGCCGGCTCGGCGGCAGCTTTCGCATGGGCCCGTTCGAGCTGATGGACCTCGTGGGCGTCGACGTCGGCTTCGACGTGTCGCGCTCCTTCTACGAGCTGTCGTTCGGCGAGCCGCGCTGGCGACCCTCCACCATCACCGCGCGCCTGGTGGCGGCCGGGCGCCACGGGCGCAAGGCCGGCCGCGGCTACTACGACTACCGCTCCGGGCCGCACCGGCCCGAGGACCCCGACCCGGAGCCGGTGGGTGGCGGCGAGGGACGTGCGCTCGTCGTCGCCGGGAACGGCGTGCTGGCGAGCGAGCTGCGGGCGGCCGCCGCGCAGGCGGGGTACCGCGTGGCGGCGCGCCAGGAGCCGGACGAGGAGCCGCCGTGGCTGATCCTGGACTGCGGCGCCGAGCCCGACGACCCGCCGCTGCAGGGCGCGCCGCAGGCGATCCTCTGCGCCGAGGGCTCGCTGGCCGCTCTCGACCCCGGCGGCACGGCCGCCGGGTTTCACGCGCTGCCGCCGCTGGACTCCTGCCGGCTCGTCGAGCTCACCCGCGGCCCGACGACGGCCGACGCCGTGATCGAGCGCTCGGAGCAGCTCTTCGCCACGCTCGGCAAGCACGTCGAGTGGGTGGCCGACGCCCCGGGGCTCGTGCTCGGGCGGATCGTCTGCCAGCTCGTGAACGAGGCGGCCTTCGCGCTGCGCGAAGGGGTCGGCAGTGCGGAGGACATCGACGCGGGCATGCTGCTCGGGCTCAACTACCCACACGGACCCCTGAACTGGGCGGACACGATCGGCCTGGACCACGTGCTCGCCGTGCTCGACGCGCTGGCCGACGAGTACCGGGAGGAGCGCTACCGCGCCGCGCCGCTCCTCCGGCATCACGTCTGGGCGGGGCGGCTCGGCCACGCAACGGGAGCCGGCTTCTTCGACCACGACTCGTGAGCGGCGCCTCACGAACGTCGCGGCCACGGCGTTCTCTGGGGGTGACGCTGCCGCCGTTCCAGCGGGTGCTCGACGAGCACCGCGACGATGTGCACCGGTTCCTGATGGCGACCGCCGGACCGAACGAGGCCGACGACGCCTTCCAGGAGACCTTCCTCGCCGCGCTGCGGGCGTATCCCCGGCTCCGGCCGGATTCCAACGTGCGCGGCTGGCTGTTGACCATCGCGCAGCGCAAGGCGATCGACGCCCACCGGGCGCGCGGGCGCCGGGCGGTGCCCGTGGCCGAGATGGACCGCGGCGGCGCCGAGGACCCCGCGCTGGGCCGCGCCGGGGCCGGTGCCGAGCCGGAGCTGTGGGCGCGCGTCCGCGCGCTGCCGCCCAAGCAGCGTGCGGCGGTCATCTGTCGCTTCGTCGTCGACCTGTCACACGCCGAGGCGGCCGAGGTCATCGGCTGCTCGGAGGAGGCGGCCCGCCGCAGCCTGCACGAAGCCCTGTCGAAGCTCAGGAAGGACGGAACGCCATGACCCCCGACGAACTGGAGCGCGCGCTCGCGCGCGCCGCACCCGACTCCGATCCCGACGCCGCCGCCGCGGCCGCGCGCCGCGCCGCGGAGCGTGCCGGCGCCGGCGGAGAGGCCGACGTCGCCTACGCCATCGAGCCGTCCCCCCTCGGCGACCTGCTGGTGGCGATGACCCCGCGCGGGCTGGTCAGCGTCTACTACGAGGATGCGGGCGAGCGCGACGATCTGCTCGACCGGCTGGCGGGCCGCCTGTCCCCGCGCGTGGTCGAGGCGCCCGCGCGAATCGATCCCGTGCGCCGCGAGCTGGACGAGTACTTCGCCGGCACGCGCACGGAGTTCGAGGTGCCGCTGGACTGGTCGCTGACGGACGGCTTCACGCGACGCGTGCTGAAGGCGACGGCGCGGATCCCCTACGGCGGCGCCTCCACCTACCGCGAGATGGCCGGCCGCGCGGGAAGCGAGCGCGCGGCGCGGGCCGCGGGCAACGCGCTCGGGGCCAACCCGATCCCGATCATCGTCCCCTGCCACCGCGTGCTGCGCTCCGGCGGCGCGCTCGGCGGCTACGGCGGCGGCGTGGCCCGCAAGCGCTTCCTGCTCGACCTCGAGGGCACGCTGACCTAGGTGTAGAAACCTGGCCAGGTCGCTCAGGCGGCAAGCACGTTGAGTCCCGGAGGCACGA
>JAWVFS010000428.1:0-8510 GCA_033855795.1 Solirubrobacteraceae bacterium
GCAAGGACGGCGTGGTCAACGTCGAGGAGGGCCAGACGTTCGGCATGGACCTCGAGTTCACCGAGGGCATGCAGTTCGACAAGGGCTACATCTCGCCCTACATGGTCACCGACCAGGAGCGCATGGAAGCGGTCCTCGAGGATCCCTACATCCTCATCGCCAACTCGAAGATCGGCTCCGTGCGGGACATCCTTCCCGTGCTCGAGCAGGTCATCCAGTCGGGCAAGCCGCTGCTGATCATCGCCGAGGACGTCGAGGGCGAGTCCCTCGCGACCCTGGTCGTGAACAAGCTCCGCGGCACCTTCACCGGTGTGGCGGTCAAGGCGCCGGGCTTCGGCGACCGCCGCAAGCGGATGCTGGAGGACATCGCCATCCTCACGGGCGGCGAGGTCATCACCGAGGAGATGGGCCTGAAGCTCGAGAACACCCAGCTCTCGCAGCTGGGGCACGCCCGCCGTGTGGTCGTGACCAAGGACACGACGACGGTCATCGACGGCGCGGGTGAGTCCGATGCGATCAAGGGCCGGATCAAGCAGATCAAGTCCGAGATCGAGACGACCGACTCCGACTTCGACCGCGAGAAGCTCCAGGAGCGTCTCGCCAAGCTGTCGGGCGGCGTCGCCGTGGTCAAGGTCGGCGCGGCCACCGAGACCGAGATGAAGGAGAAGAAGCACCGCGTCGAGGACGCGCTGCAGGCCACCCGCGCGGCCCTCGAGGAGGGCATCGTGCCGGGCGGTGGCGTGGCGCTGATCCAGGCGGCCAAGGCCGTCAAGGTCGATGCCATCGCCGAGGACGACGAGCGCACCGGCGCCCGCATCGTCCTGCGCGCGCTCGAGGAGCCGCTCCGCCAGATCGCGGAGAACTCCGGTCTCGAGGGCTCGGTCGTCGTCAACGACGTCCGCAAGGCCAAGGCCGGTCAGGGCCTCAACGCCGCCTCCGGCGAGATCGAGGATCTCGTCGCGGCCGGCGTGATCGACCCGGCGATGGTGACGCGGTCGGCGCTGCAGAACGCAGCCTCGATCGCCAAGAACATCCTCACCACCGAGGCGATCGTCGCCGAGATGCCTGAGAAGGACGGCGGCGGCGGCATGCCGGGCGGTGGAATGCCCGACATGGGCGGCATGATGTAAGTAGTCGCTGGTCGCTAGTCGCTAGTCGCTAGTGCTGAGGGCCCGGCCTTTGTGCCGGGCCCTCTTTGTGTGAGGCGCCGGTGCGCCCCGTTTTCTACCCTCTGCTGGGAAGGGAATCGGGCGCACAGGCGTCTTAGACCACAGAGGATCCCTCATGGAATCGACGCCGTCTCACAACGAGCGCGAGCTCGCCGACCTCGCCGCCCTGGCGGACGGATCGCTTGCGCCCGAACGGCGCGCCGAGGTGGAGGCTCACGTGGAGGCCAACCCGGAGCTGGCTGCGCTGGTCGAGGAACAGCGCCACGCGGTCGACCTCGTGCGGACCGCCGCGGCCGACGCGCGGGCGCCCCTCGCCCTGCGCGAGCGCATCGAGGCGGACCGGCAACGACTGGCGCCGCGCGCTCGCCGCCGGCGCCGCGGGCTGATGGGCGGCCTCGCCGCCGCGCTGGCGGTTGCCGCGCTGGCGCTCGTCCTCGCGCTGCCCGGCGGGGCACCGGGCGGCCCCACCGTCGTGCAGGCCGCCGGCCTCACGGCTCTGCCGCCGACGACAGCGGCGCCGGGGCGCTCTGGCGGCTCGAAGCTGCTCGACACGGCCGTCGACGGAGTGGCCTATCCGTACTGGGGCGACAGCTTCGCGTGGGAGACCACCGGCGTGCGCCGGGACCGCCTGCACGGTCGCGACACGGCGACGGTCTTCTACACCAAGAACGGCAAGCGGATCGGCTACACGATCGTGTCGGGCCCGGCGCTGAAGACGCCGGCGAGCGCACGCACCACCGTTCTCGGTGGAGTCACGCTGCGCTCCTTCACGCACGGTGGCCGCACCGTGGTCACGTGGCTCCGCGCCGGCCACACCTGCGTGCTGGCCGGTGCGAACGTCCCGCTCCCGGTCCTGCTCAGGCTCGCCGCCTGGAAGGGCAAGGGCGGGGTCCCCTTCTAGAGCGGTCCACCTCAGTCCACCGGTGGCGCCAGCGCGAGGGCGACCTGCCGCCGGGCCCGAAACAGCCGGCTCGTGATCGTGCCCTCCGCGACCTTCAGCGCGCGAGCCGCTTCCGTATACGAGAGCCCCGCCACATCGATCGCCACCAGCGCGTCGCGAAAGTCGTCCGAGAGCTCCGAGATCGCGCGGTACACCTCGCGCGCCTCGGCGGCGGCGGCGGGCTCGGCGGCGGCGCGGCGCTGGTCGGGCAGGTCGAGCGCCTCGGGCTCGGCCCCCGGCGCCACCTGTGGGCGCCGGGCCGCCGTGCGGCGGGAGGAGACGAACGGGTTGCGCAGCACGCGCAGGAGGTAGCCGAGGTCGTCGTCGCGGCGCACCACGCGCGGGCGCGCCAGCACGCGCGCGTAGGTGTCCTGCACGAGGTCCTCCGCGTCCTCGCGGGAGCCGCACAGTGCCCACGCCGCCCGGTAGAGCCGGTCGAAGTGATCGCCAAGGGCCTCGGGATCGAGCTCGTGCTCGGGCGTCATGGTCCCGCGGGCGCCGCGGCGCTCAGGCCGCGGTGGGAACGGGCCGCGGACCCGGACCGACGTACTTCGCCGTGGGGCGTATCAGGCGCTGCTCGCGCTTCTGCTCGAGGATGTGCGCCGCCCACCCGGCCGTGCGCGCGCACGTGAACATCGAGGTGAAGAGCTGGGCCGGGATGTCGGCGAGGTCGAGCACGACGGCCGACCAGAATTCGACGTTCGTGGCCAGCACGCGGTCGGGCTTGCGAGCCTTCAGCTCGGCCAACGCGGCCTCCTCGAGCGCTTCGGCAACCTCGTAGCGCGGCGAGGCGAGCTCGCGGCACGTGCGGCGCAGGACGCGCGCGCGGGGATCCTCGGCGCGGTACACCCGGTGGCCGAAGCCCATCAGCCGGTCGCCGCGTTCGAGGGCCGACTTCACCCAGCGGTCGGCGTCGCCGAGTTGCTCGACCTCGTCGAGCATTGCCAGCACCCGCGACGGAGCACCGCCGTGGAGCGGCCCGGAGAGCGCACCGACGGCCGCGGACAGCGCGGCCGCCACATCGGCCCCGGTGGAGGCGACGACGCGGGCGGTGAAGGTGGAGGCGTTCATGCCGTGCTCCGCAGCGGAGATCCAGTACGCATCGATCGCCTTGACGTGGCGGGGGTCTGCCTCGCCGCGCCAGCGGGTGAGGAACCGCTCGGGAATCGAGATGGCCTGGTCGATGATCGCCTGGTCCACCGGCGGCCGGTCCGGCCCGCGGGCGGATTGCGCCACGAAGGAAAGGGCCATCACACTGGCTCGAGAAAGATCATCCCGCGCCTGGCGCTCCGGGATGTCGATCAGCTGGCGCAGGCCCCATTCGGGCGCGAGCATGGCCAACGCGGACTGCACGTCGACGCGTGGGTCGCCGGATCGGATCGTGAGCGGGTGGGGCTCGGCAGGCGCCAGACCGGGGTCGAAGTCGCCGTCGACGAGGAGCCCCCAGACCTTCTCGAACGGCACCTTGCCGACGAGGTCCTCGATATCGATGCCGCGGTAGCGAAGTGCGCTGCCCTCCTTGTCGGGCTCGGCGATCTCCGTCGCAAAGGCGACGACCCCCTCAAGGCCAGATTGGACTTCGCTCATGCTCGCTCTCTTTCGTCTTCGTCGGCCGCACAGCGTTGCAGGTTAGGCTCCCGGAACCCCAGACAGGAGCTCGTATGACCCCCACCGCCGCCGCCGACCTCCTCTACCGCCCGGTCACCGAGCTGGCTGACCTCGTGCGCAAGGGCGAGGTGACCTCCCGAGAGCTGGTCGAGGCGTCGCTCGAGCGCATCGAGGCGCTCAACCCAACGCTGAACGCGTTCGTCGCGCTGGACGCGGACCGCGCCCTGGCGGCGGCCGATGCCATCGGCCCGGGGGACGAGCGACCGTTCGCGGGCGTACCGATCGGGATCAAGGATCTGACACCGGTCGAGGGCCTGCCGCTCACGTTCGGCTCCGACCTGTTCGGCGACTTCCACCCGTCGAACGACTCCTACGTCGTGCGTCGCTTCAAGGAAGCCGGCTTCGTCATCGTCGGCGTCACCAACATGCCGGAGATGGGCATCGTGCCCACGACCGAGCCGCGACGCTACGGCGCGGCCAGGAACCCCTGGGACACGGCGCGCACCACCGGCGGCTCGTCGGGCGGGTCGGGCGCCGCGGTCGCGTCCGGCATGGTGCCGATCGCGCACGCGACGGACGGGGGCGGCTCCACCCGCATCCCCGCCGCGTGCTGCGGGCTGGTCGGACTCAAGCCGGCGCGCGGTCGCATCTCGCTGGGTCCCGACGTGGGCGAGCACCTGACCACCGTGGCCGGCGTTCTCAGCCACACGGTTCCCGAGACCGCGGCCCTCCTCGACGTGCTCTCCGGCTACGAGCTCGGCGACGCCACCTGGGCGCCGCCGCCCGCGGAGCCCTTCGCCAGGACCATGCAGCGCGAGCCGGGACGCCTGCGCATCGGCTTCACGCTCAAGCCGCCGATCGAGGCGCCCGTGGACGCGATGCAGGCGACCGCCGTACGCGACGCCGCCGACCTGCTGGTCGAGCTCGGTCACGAGGTCGAGGAGATCGATCCGCCCTGGGACGAGCCGCAGCTGTTCCAGCTGTTCAACGTCGCCTTCGGCGCGTTCATCGCACTGGTCGTGGGCTTCGGCGCCACGATCGCCGGCCGCGAGCCGACACCCGAGGACGTCGAGCCGCTGAGCCTCACGATGTTCCGCCAGGCGACCGAGAACTCGGCGCTCGCGCTGCACGCTTCCATCACCCAACTCGAGGCGTTCTCCCGAACCCTGCTGGGCTACCTGGCTCCGTACGACGTCGTGCTGACGCCGGCGCTGGCCGAGCGGCCGCTGGAGCTCGGGGAGATCGACACGACCGACGGCGACGGCATGGCGGCGTGGGTCCGCGGGGGCCAGTTCACGCCGTTCACGGCCACGGCCAACGTCACCGGGGTCCCGGCGATCTCGCTGCCCCTCTACCACGGCGACGACGGCCTGCCGCTGTGTGTGCAGCTGCTGGGCCGGCCGGCGGCCGAGGGCCCGCTGCTCGGCCTCGCGAACCAGCTCGAGGTTGCCCGGCCGTGGGCGGACCGCCGGCCCACGCTCGAGTTCTAGGCGACTCCCAGCACGGCCTGCATCGGCGTGGGCACCACGCCGAGGCGTTCGGCGTCGGCGGTCCCGCCCGGTGCCGTCATCGGGACCTCCATCAGCTCGGCCTCGTCCCAGGTGGCGAAGGCCGCCTGCCCGAACAGCGCCTCGACCGCGCGCAGCGAGGCGCGCACGACGGGCAGCGGCACGTGGACGAGCGGCCGGCGCCGTCCGAGCGCCCTCAGCACGAGCTCGACGATGCCGTCATAGGTGAGCCTGTCCGGACCGGCGAGCTCGTAGCGCTCGGGGGCGTCGTCCTTGCCATGGAGCTCCGCCACCACGCAGTCGGCGACGTCCTCGGCCCAGATCGGCTGGAACGCCGCGCGGCCCGGGCCGGCGATCGGCATCACGGGCAGCAGTGACATCCGCTCGAGCAGGCGCAGCCACGGGTCGCCGGGCGAGTACACGATCGACGGAGCGAAGATCGTGTACTTCAACCTCGAGTCGACGACCGCCTGCTCGGCCAGGGCCTTGGCCCGGAAGAAGCGCGCCCGGCTGCGCGTGGACGCCTGCAGTGCGGAGAAGAACACGAACCTCTCGACCCCGGCGCGCTCGGCGGCCCGCACCATGCGCCAGGTCGCCACGCCGTTGAGCTCCTCGATGGAGCCGGCGGGCTGGTCCCGGATCGAGGCGGCGAGATGCACGACGGTGCGCACGCCGCGCAGCGCATGCCGGAAGGAGAGCGGGTCGGCGAGATCGCCGAGCGCGATCTGTACGCGCACGCGCTCGGGCCCGAGCCGCCGGGGATCGCGCACGAGGCAGCGCACCGACTCGCCCTCGGCGGTCAGCCGGCGCAGCAGTGCGGTCCCCACGAGGCCGGTCGCACCTGTGAGCAGGATCATCGGCGCCGGAGTCTAGGCCTCCCCGCCGCAGAGCCGGGCGCGTGGAACGCCTAGAATGCGCGGCCCAAGCGTCGAACCCTCCACAAGGACGAAACCGCAACCATGGCCTACGTCATTGCCGAGCCGTGCATCGGGACCAAGGACAACTCGTGCGTCGAGGTGTGTCCGGTCGACTGCATCCACCCGACCCCCGACGAGCCCGACTACGACAAGGTGGAGATGCTCTACATCGACCCTGAGGAGTGCATCGATTGCGACGCCTGCGTCGAGGCCTGTCCTGTCGACGCCTGCTTCGCCGAGGACCAGCTCCCAGAGGAGTGGACCAAGTACACGCAGATCAACCTCGAGTACTACGCCGGCAACGCCAACGGCAGCGGCTAGCCGCGCCGCAGGGGCCGCGTCTCGATGTGACGGGACCGCGGGAGTAGGCATGTCGGCCGAGACCGTCGAGCTGGCGCGGAAGGGGATCGAAGCTTGGAATCGGCACGACGCCGACCTCTGGCTCAGCTATGCCGCGGCCGAGATCGAGTGGCTGCCGGCGGGTCCCGCGGCGGTGGAGCGCACCGTGTATCGCGGCTACGACGAGGTGGCGAGTGGCTTCGCGGCAGTGTGGGAGACCTGGGACCTGTTCCAGTTCGAGGAAAGCCAGGTGAGCGACCTCGGAGACTCGGTCCTGTGGCTCGGGCGGGTCAAGATGCGCGGCGGCGCGAGTCAGCTCGAGCTCGACCAGGAGTTCGCGATCCACAGCCTGATGCGCGAGGGCAGGGTCACCCGCGTCCAAGCCTTCCTCTCGTGGCAGGAGGCGCGCGAAGCGGTCGGGCTGGCGGAGTCGTGACGCGGCGCGAGCGCCCGGTGCCCTAGGCCATCGGCAGCGAGGCGCCCGCCGGCTTCGGCGCCGCGGCCGGTGCGGGAGCTTGCATGACCGGCAGCTCGATCGGGGAGGACGCGATCAGCCCGCTCGCCGCCTGGCGGATGGCCTGGGCGGCCGGATCGTCGGGGTTGGCCAGAACGAGCGGCGTGCCGGCGTCGGCCTGCTCGCGCAGCGGCATCGTGAGAGGCACCTTGGCGAGCAGCGGGACGTCGAGCTCGTCGGCCAGCAGCTGGCCTCCGCCCTCGCCGAAGATCGGGAAGCGCTCGCCGGCCGGCGTAGTGAAGCCGGCCATGTTCTCGATCACACCGGCGATCTCGAGCTTGAACTTGCCGGCCATCTCCGCCGCGCGCCGCGCGACCTTCTGCGCAGCCGGCTGCGGGGTGGTGACGATCACGAAGCGCGCCTGCGGCAGCAGCTGCGAGAGCGTCATCGAGACGTCGCCGGTACCCGGCGGCAGATCGATGAGCAGGAAGTCCTGCTCACCCCAGGCGACGTCCTCCAGAAACTGGGTCAGAGCCTTGTGCAGCATCGGACCGCGCCACACCACGGGCGAGTCCTCCTCGACGAAGAACCCGATCGACATGACGGAGGTGGAGTGCGCGTCCAGTGGGAGGATCTTGCGCTCGGCCGACACCTTCGGGCGCTGCGCGCCCAGGCCGAGCATGCGCGGAATCGAGTAGCCCCACACGTCGGCGTCGAGGACCCCGACCCGCTTGCCCTCGGCGGCGAGCGCCGCCGCGAGATTGGCGGTGAGCGTGGACTTGCCCACGCCGCCCTTGCCCGAGGCGACGCAGATGATGTTGCTGACCTCGGCGAGCGCCCCCTCGGGGAGGGAGCCGCGTCCGAGCTTCTGCTGGAGGTTCGACTTCTGCTGGTCGCTCAGGACGTCGAAGTCGACGTTCACGCCGGTAACGCCGTCGAGCGCGCGCACCGCCTGTGCGACGCCGTCCTCGAAGTGGTTGCGGATCGGGCAGCCGGCGGTCGTGAGGGACACCGTCACGTCCACCACGCCGGTGGAGTCGTGGATCTCGATCAAGCGCACCATGTCGAGCTCGACGATCGAGCGACGCAGCTCGGGGTCGATCACGGCCCGAAGGGCCTCGCGAACCTCGTCCTTGGAAGGCATCGACCTCATTCAAGCAGACCGGTTGCGCCGGTCGAGGCCCCACCGTCGGGCGCCTTAAAGACCGACGGGACGCCACAAGGGCGTCCCGACGGTCGAGGGAGGAGAGGGTGCTGCATGTGCCGGCGAGGATATGTGTGCCGGCACGCTCTCCCGCTCAGCGCCTCTCCACGCCGGCGGGGGAAGTCATCGAACTATGCGGCGTTCGTCACGCGCTCCTGGGCCTGGCTGACGGCCTTCTCGAGGTCGCGGCGAACGGTCTTCGCCTGACGCTCGAGCTGCGTGCGGTTGCGCTTGACGACGCGGACCGCGCGGGTCCGTCGCTGGCGCAGCTCACGCTCGACGCGCGTGCGCGTGCGCTTGATGCGACGCTCGGCGCGGTTGCGGGCCGTGGTGCCCCTGCGCTCGAAACGGCGCAGGTCGCGCTCGACGCG
>JAWVFS010000429.1:0-3700 GCA_033855795.1 Solirubrobacteraceae bacterium
CTCGAGCGCGCTCACCAGCGCGGGGTCGGCGCGCTCGAGCGCGGCGGTGAGTTCCTCGCGCGAGACGGCGAGCGGCCCGGGATCCGCGCCGCCGGTGTCGAGCTCGCGGGTGAGCGTCGCAACCGCCTCGTCGCCCCCGGCGCGGACCCGTGCGACGATCTCCCCGACCCGCGCCACCACGGCAGCGGGAATCTCGAGCGCGTCGCGCAGCGTGCGTGCGGTGGCGGCCGGGTCGGCATCCAACGCGGCCCGCTCAATTCGCACGCAACCGCTCCTTGACGTCGTCGATCGCGGCCGCCTTGAGCTTGTGCGCCACCGGGTTGGCGATCAGCCGCGCGGTGCAGGTGGCGATCTCCTCGCGCACGACGAGCCCGTTCTCCTCCAACGTAGTACCCGTCGCCGTGAGGTCGACGATCGCCTCGACCAGTCCGGTGAGGGGCGCCAGCTCGACGGAGCCCTTGACCTCGACGATCTCGGCCTGCCGGCCGGTGTCCTCGAACCACCGCGCGGCGATGCGGGGGTACTTCGTGGCCACCCGGACCACGCCGAGGCGCCGCAGCGCCTCCGCGGTCGGGTCGTCGCCCGCGCGCGTGGCGAGCACCATCCGGCAGCGCCCGTAGCCGAGGTCGAGGAGCTCGTAGACGTGGCGCTCGCGCTGCTCCATGAGCACGTCCTTGCCGGTGATCCCGAGGTCCGCGGCGCCCGCCTCCACGTAGGTCGGCACGTCCGACGGGCGCATCGCGATCACGCCGGCCTCCTCGAACAGCAGCCGCCGGTCGTTGCTGCGCAGCTCGGAGGTGTCCACGCCCAGACGGTCGAGGGCGTCGAGGGTGCCGTCGAACAGGGCCCCGCGCGGGACGGCGATCGTGAGGCCGTTCACGTCCGCTCCTCTCCCGTCAACGCGATGTGCAGGCGCTCCACGTCGAGCGCGAAGCCGACCGCGGGGAGCGGGCGTCCGAACCGCCCCAGCAGCTCGTCGTAGCGCCCGCCGCCGCCCACCGGGACGCCGAGCGCCGGATCGTAGACCTCGAATATCGCACCCGTGTAGTAGCCGAGGTCGCGCACGAGCCCGAGGTCGAAGATCACCCGCTTCGACGCCGCGGGATCCAGCAGCTCACGGACGGCCCGCATGCCGGCGAGCGCGTCGGCCACGGGACCGTCGCTCGCCTCGAGCACGTCGGCGCCGCCGCGCATCTGCGGCACGCGCAGGAGCAGCGCGGCCTCATCGTTGCCGAGACCGGCCGCGGCGATCTCGCGCTCGAGCCCCACGAAGTCGCGCGTGACGAGCTCGTAGAGGATGCGCTCGCGCGCCTCGGCGGGCACCGCGAAGGCGTCGAGCAGCCGGCCGTACAGCGAGGCGTCCCCGAGGCCGACGCGGTAGTCGCGCAGCCCGGCGGCGTCGAGCGCACGGCACAGGATGCCGAGCGCCTCGGCCGTGCCCTCGGGCGCGGGCGAGCCGATCAGCTCGATGCCCGCCTGCAGGAATTCGCGGGCCTGGCCGCGCTGCGGCCGCACGCCGCGGTAGGCGTGCGCGAGGTAGGAGAAGCGCACGGGCGGCTCCGCGTGTGCGTAGCGCGTGGCCACGACGCGGGCGATCGGCACCGTCATGTCGGAGCGCAGCACGAGCACGTTGCCGTGCTCGTCGAAGAGGCGGTAGGCGGGCCGCGCCCCGATGAGGTCGGCGCGCTCGATCTCGGACTCGTACTCGAGCGCCGGGGTGTAGACCTCGCCGTAGCCGGCCTCGTCGAACACCGCGCGCACGCGCTCGGAGATCGCGCGCAGCTCGCGCATCTCGTCGGGCAGCACGTCTCGCGTTCCGCTGGGGATCGGGTGGGTCATGGGCGTGGGGTTGTCCGGGGCCGCCACGCCCCTAGGCGTGGACCGGCTCCGTGGCGACGCGCTCGATATGCGCGCCGAGGTCGCGCAGGCGCTCGTCGATGCGCTCGTAACCGCGGTCGATCTGGCGCACGTTGCCGATCTCGCTGTGGCCCTCGGCGCACAGCGCCGCGATCAGCATGGCCATGCCGGCGCGGATGTCCGGCGAGTCGAGCTTCTCCCCGCGCAATCGCCGCGGGCCCTCGACGATCGCGCGGTGGGGGTCGCAGAGCGTGACGTCGGCGCCCATGAGGACGAGCTTGTCGGTGAAGATCAGTCGGTTCTCGAACATCCACTCGTGGATGAGCACCGAGCCCTCGCTCTGGGTCGCGAGGGCCACGGCGATGCTGGTCAGGTCGGCGGGAAAGGCCGGCCAGGGCCCATCCTGGACCTTGGCCTTGTGCTCGCCGACATCGCGCCGGATGGTCAGCTGCTGGCCGCCGGGCACGAGGACCTCGCCGCCGTCCACCTCGGAGCGCAGGCCGAGGCGCTCGAACACGAGGCGGATCATGTAGAGGTCGGCCGGCCGGCAGCCCTGGATGCGCAGCTCGCCGCCGGTGACGCCGGCGAGCGCCATGAACGAGGCGATCTCGATGTGGTCGGGGCCGACCTCGTGCTCGCAGCCCCGCAGCCGCTCCACGCCGTTGACGGTCAGCAGGTTGGAGCCGATCCCCTGGATGTCGGCGCCCATCTTCACGAGCATGCGAGCGAGGTCCTGCACGTGCGGTTCGCAGGCCGCGTTGTGCACGACCGTTGCGCCGGGCGTCAGCGCGGCGGCCATGAGCACGTTCTCGGTCGCCATCACGGACGGCTCGTCCATGAACACGTCGCCGGCCCGCAGGCCGCCGTTGGGTGCGGTGATGGAGATGTCGTGGCCGTACTCGTAGTCGGCGCCGAGCGCGCTGAACGCGTCCATGTGCGGATCCAAACGGCGGCGGCCGATCACGTCGCCCCCGGGGGGCGGCATCAGCGCGGCGCCGAAGCGCGCGAGCAGCGGGCCCGCCACGAGGAAGGACGCGCGGATGAAACCGGCCTGCTCGCGGTCCACCGCCGTCCGCTCGACGCCGGCGGCGCAGAGCACGACCTCGTTGGCGCCGCGCCAGTCCACCTGGACGCCCAGGTCGCGCAGGAGATGGAGCATCGCCTCGACGTCGCGAATACGCGGGACGTTGCGCAGCACGACCTCGTCCTCGGTGAGGACGCAGGCCGCCAGGATCGGCAGCGCGGCGTTCTTGTTCCCGGCAGGAAGGACCGTTCCCGACAGCGGAGCGCCGCCTTCGATGACGAATTTCTCCATGCGAGGACGCCGTTTCGGAGGCGTGGACGGGGCCGCACCAAGGCGCTTGGCTAGGGTAACAGCCATGCCGCTCCAGATTTCGCGCGAGGACTCCTGGACCCTGCTTTGCGAATGGACCGAGTCGGATTCGCTGCGGCGGCACATGCTCGCGGTCGAGGCGGCCATGCGGGCGTACGCACGCCGATTCGGCGAGGACGAGGAGCTCTGGGGCACCACGGGGCTGCTCCACGACCTGGACTACGAGCGCCACCCGTCGCTCGAGGACGGCCACCCCCGCTACGCCCTGCGCGAGTTGGAGGAGCGCGGGTACCCGGACGAGGTCGTCCGCGGCGTGGCCTCGCACGCCGATTTCCTCGGAGTACCGCGCGAGAGCCGCATGGAGAAGACGCTCTACGCGGTCGACGAGCTCTCCGGCTTCCTGCTCGCCGTGGCCTACGTGCGCCCCGACGGCCTGCACGGCATGACGCCGAAGTCGGTGAAGAAGAAGCTCAAGCAGCCGAGCTTCGCCGCGGCCGTCGACCGCGATGC
>JAWVFS010000430.1:0-3737 GCA_033855795.1 Solirubrobacteraceae bacterium
TCGCGCGAGCGAGCGAGCGGCCGGGCCCGCGCGACCTAAGCTTGACGGCGGGAGAGGACACGGGTGCGGAAGGCGACGCTCGCGCCACCGGCGGCGCCGAGGGCGAGCAGGATGAGCAGGGCGAGCAGCGGCGCGGGCAGGGCGCGGGTGACGGTGGAGGCGGTGATGCCGGGGCCGCCGGGCGTGACCGGCGCGCCGCCGCCGATCCCGACCGCACCGCCCGCGCTCCGTGCACCCTGGATGGCCGAGCGCTCGCTCGGCGAGGTCGATCCGGTGTAGGGAGTCGCCGGGACGTTGAACCCGCCGCCGATGCCGCCGCCGCCACTGAATCCGCCGCCGCCTCCGCCGCCGCCTCCGCCGCCGCTGCTGCCGCCCGCGGCCGCGGCCTGAGCCTGGCGAATGGCGTCGGCGCAGTTGGTGTACTCGGCGAGATCCGACGGGAGGTGGCTGAGGGCGTACTTGTACGCGCCCTGGCTGTACTTGCCGTTGATCTCGCCGTCGGAGGAGCAGTCCCGGATCACCCGGTTGCCCTCGGACGCGGTCGAGGCGAAACTGCTCGCGGGCGCGAGCAGGCAGAGAAGTGCTGTGACGAGCAGAGCCCTGCGCATGAAGCGGTGCGGGGACGGTGGGAAGGGCGGGGGCGGCGAAACCGGCCGGCCCCCTTCCACGCGAGCGGTCACGGTATCAAGCCTCCCCGCGCCGGCACGCCGCCTCCAGCGCGCTTCCGATGCCCTCGGCCCACGCCTCGGCGGTGTAGGCGCCGACGTCCGCGCGGCCCTGGGCGCCCAGGCGCGCGCGCAGGCCGGGGTCGTCCTGCAGGCGCCGGATGGCGCGTGCGAGCGCGCCGGCGTCGCCGGCCGGCACGACGAGCCCGTTGCGCTCGTGGCGCACGAGCCCGCCGGCGACGGCGCCGACGGCGTCGGTTGCGATTACCGGCAGTCCCTGGTTCATGGCTTCGTTGACGACGAGCCCCCATGGCTCGCGAAAGGTCCGAGTCCGAATCGACGGTACGACCACAACGTCTGCGCCCCCGTAGAAGTTGCGCACCTCCACGGGCGTCGCGGGCCCCAGGAACCGCGTCGTCCTGGTGGCCCCGGCCCGGGCTCGCTCCGGGCCGGGGCCTACCAGGACGAGCGTTGCGCTCTCGTTGTCGAGGCCCGATGCCTGCCAGGCTTCGAGGAGCGCTAATAGACCTTTTTCCCGGTGAAGTCGGCCGGTAAACACTGCCTGGAACTCTGCGAACCGCGTGCCCGAAACCGTATTACTCCAGAATTTGTTGTCAACGGCCTGGGGCGCCACGAACACGTTGCGGGCGCCACGAGCGGCCACGTAGGCGCTCACGTGCGGGCCGTACGTCGCGACCGCGTCGGCGCCGCGGTAGATGCGGCGCAGCGGCAGTGCGCCGGCGATCCCGGCCACCGACCGCGGCTGTGCCCAGAGCGATGCCCACAGGACGAACGGCACGCCGGCGCGCCGCGCTCCGGCGTAGGCTGCGGGGAGGGCGACGCGCCCCGCCGTGCCGGACACCACGGCTCGGAACTCGCCCGAGCCGGCCAGCGCCCGTATCTCCCGCTGCCGGACGCGCCGGTGCGGGAACGGCAGGATCGACGCATCGCCGCCGGGCTCGGCGGCGGCGTGGTGCGTACGCCCGCCGAAGAGCGCGAACACGACGTCCTGGCGCTCGTGGAGGAGCTGGAACGCCCGCACCCGAGCGGGGGGCGCATGGTTGGTCACGAACAGGACCGGTTTCAGCGCAGGGCCTCCTCGTAGGCCGCCACGGTCGCCGCACCGCACTGCTCCCAGGTGAAGCCGCGCTGCACCGTGGCGCGTGCCTCGCGGGAGAGCTCGTTTCGATACGGGGCGTCGGAGAGCAGCGTGCTGATGGCATCGGCCAGGGCCTCGACGTCACCCGGCGGCACGAGCACCATGCCGCCGCCGGTGGCCGCGATCTCGTCGGGACCGGCCTCGCCCTGGCAGCCGACCGCGGGGACGCCGGCCGCCATGGCCTCGAC
The DNA here is from genome assembly GCA_033855795.1 of Solirubrobacteraceae bacterium. Classification (GTDB taxonomy): domain Bacteria; phylum Actinomycetota; class Thermoleophilia; order Solirubrobacterales; family Solirubrobacteraceae; genus JALYZC01. Next base: position 2,013 of record JAWVFS010000430.1, read on the forward strand.
GTACGCCACGCCGAAGGCCTCGTCCACGCTCGGCATCACCAGCGCGCTGGCGCGCCGTGCGGTGTCGCGCGCGGCGGGCGGCGGCAGTTGGCCGCGGAACTCGACGCGCCCGTCGAGGCCCAGCTGGCCGGCCAGCCGGCCCAGGCCCTCGCGCTCGGGGCCGTCGCCGACGACGACGTAGCGCAGGTCGGGTTGGCGGTCGCGCAACAGCCACAGCGCGCGCACGACGTCGGCGTGGCGCTTGCGCGCGACGAGGTGGCCGACGCTGGCGATCACGGGCTCGCGCGGCACCGGGGCGGGCTCGGGCGGCACGTCGGTGCCCAGGTGGACGACCCGGACCTCCCTCGCCCCGAGCCCGCGGCAGCGCTCGGCGACCCCGGCGGAATTGGCGAGCACGACCCGGGCACGTGCGAACGCCCGCTCCACGGCGGCGCGGCCGGCATCGCTCGCGGGAGCGGTGTGGTAGAGGTCGCCGCCGTGCTCGGAGACGACCAGGGGCGCCCCCGCGCGGGCGCGCAGCACGGCGTCGGCGGCGGGCACCGCATAGTGGGCGTGCACGAGGTCGAAATCGAACCGGCGCCGCAGGCCGCGCAGGGCCAGCGCCAGGCTCGGCGCCGCCCAGGCACCCCACGACCCGTAGCTGCGCGAGCGGGGCGGCGAGACGAACGGCACGTAGGTGGCATCGATGCCGTCCAGCGTCGCGCGCCGGGGCTGGCGGAGCGCGCGTGCGGCGGCGCGGGTGGCCCCGACCGCGCCCCCCGTCCGCAGCGTGCTGCGCGGCGGCACGGGCCGGTGGAGGACGAGCACGCGGACCTCCGCGCCGGCGTCGCGGGCGGCGACGGCCTGGGCGTGCGCCCACGACCCCAGCACCGGGTCCGCGGCGCGGGGGTAGAACTCGGCGACGACGGCGACCTTCATGGGCGGTGGCTCACCCTCACCAGTCGCGGTGCACGGCCAGCGTGCGCTGCGCCTCGTCACGGCGGACGTAGGGGCGGCCGTCGAGGAAGGCGCGGGCCTCTGCGATCGCGGCATCCCGTGGGTAGGCGGTCGCCGCGGGCGCCACGGCGTGCAGCACGGGCACGGCGTCGACGATCCCCAGCCGCCACCCGCGCTCGCGGGCGAGCGCCGCCCAATGGACGTCGAGTCCCCAGCCCATACGCAGCGGGGGGAAGGGCAGCAGCGCGCCGAACGTCTCGGCGTGGAAGGCGGTCACCGGGCCGATCTCGACGAAGGCCGTCTCGCGGACCGCGCTGACCGGACGCCGGCGGGTGACCGACCAGGCCGCATGGGAGTGGCGGCGGTGCGCGGGCTGCGCAAGGCGCAGATCGAAGCGTTCGGCGAGGAAGAGGAAGCGGTCGAGAAAGCCCGGCGGTAGGACGACGTCGTCGTCCATGACCACCAGCCAATCGTGAGCCGTGGCCGGTTGGGCGGCCAGCAGCGCGTTGAGGTTCTCGAACTTCCCGCGCCCGGGCTCGCCGGCGCCGACGGCGAAGGTGACGTCATGTCGGGAGGTGGCCAGCTCGGCGCGGGCGGCGTCCATGAGACCGTCGAGCTCGGGCCGGTCGACGCCGGCGACCAGCACGCGCCGCCGGGGCGGCTCGCGCGCCGCGTCGCGGGCGAGCCGCGTGGCGCGACCGCTCACGCGCGCCTCGAGGTCGAGCGCTCGGTCGGCCGCGGCGAGCAGGGCGCCGCGGCGCCCGGCGACCTCGCCGCTGGCGTCGGCGC
>JAWVFS010000431.1:0-5874 GCA_033855795.1 Solirubrobacteraceae bacterium
CGCCGCGCGCGCGATGTGGGCCGGCCGGACCGACGCGGTCAACCCCGCGACCACCGCCCGCGCCCCGGGGCGCCACCACGGCGCCCCGAGTCCCGCGAGCGCGGGGAGGACGCGGACGCCCCCGGCATCCTCCACACTCGCGGCGGCAGCGGCGAGCGCCGGCGGGTCGGGCGCGAGACCCAGCTCGCGGCTCAGCCATTCGAGCAGTGCTCCGGCGGTGAAGACACCACCGTCGAGTGCCCACTCCACTCTGCCGCCGACGCTCCAGGCCACGGTCGGGAGCAGGCCGCCCTTCGGGACCGGCCGCTCCGTGCCGACGTGGGCGAGCACGAAGACGCCCGTCCCGTAGGTCGCCTTGGTCCGGCCCGGCACGACGCAGCCGGCGCCGGCCAGCGCCGCCTGCTGGTCGACGCACCGCGCCCGCAGCGGCAGCTCGACCGGCCACGATGGGTGGCTCAGCGTGCCGAGGTCCCCGGCCGTATCCACGATCTCGGGCAGCGCCGACTCGGGAACGCCGAAGATCTCGAGCAGCCTGGAGTCCCACGCGGGCGCGCCGAGCTGGGTCCGCGACGCGGTCGAGGGGTCGGTGCGGAAGCCGGCACCCAGCTTCTCGCTCAGGAAGCTGTCCACCGTGCCCAGCCGCAGCGTGCCGGCGTCGCGGGCGCGCCCGACAGCCTCGTCGTGCTCGAGCAGCCACGCGAGCTTGCCGGCCGAGAAGTAGGGATCCAGCGGCATCCCGCTGCGCTCGCGGACCTCGTCGGCGCGACCGTCCCGCTCCAGCCGGTCGAGCACCTCCTGGGAGCGCTTGTCCTGCCAGGTGACGATCGGCGTGAGCGTTTGCCCGCTCTCCGCGTCCCAGGCGAGCACCGACTCGCCCTGGTGGTCGAGGCCGCAGGCCACAACGTCCTCGGGCGCATCGTCGAGCAGCTCCGCCACCGCCTCGACCACGGCGTCGAGCACGACCTGCGGGTCCTGCTCCACCCATCCGGCGCGCGGGTGCACGAGCGGCTTCTCTCGCCGCGCCTCCCGCACGGGGCGCAGCTCGGCGTCGAACAGGATCGCCTTGACGGCCGAGGTCCCTTCGTCGATGCCGAGCAGGAGCGTCATGCGGCCCGATACTCCGCCGTTCTCCGCCACCAGGGCCCGGACGAGGGCGGACGATCGCCCGGCTCGAGCGCACGCTCCTGGGCGAGCGGCACCCCGAGTTGCCCAACCATCTCACAGACGCACTCCGCGATGCCGAGGGAGGCGCTGAGACCGGTGGAGCGGATCGCCGCGGCGTTGACGAGCCCGGGGCAGGCGGCGGACGGCCCGATCAGGTAGTTGACGCCGCGCCCCGCGGGACGCAGTCCGGCGTAGGCGGTGATCGGCCGCGCGCCCTCCAGCGCCGGCCACATGGCGGTCGCCTTGGGCAGGATCTCGTCACGCGCCTGGGGACGGACCGACCAGTCGTCCTTGTCCTCCTGGTCTGAGGCGGTTGGGCCCGCGACGACCTTGCCGTCGACCGTCGGGAACACGAGCACGCCCTTCGTCCGCTCGGTGGGCACGGGGAGGAGAATGTGCTCGAGGGCGTCGCCGCCCGGCGGCTCGAAGACGAGGAACTCGCCCTTGCGGGGATAGATCGCGAAGGAGTCGTCACCGGCGAGGCGCGCGACCTCGTCGGCCCGCAGGCCCGCGCAGTTGACGGCCGCGCTGCAGCGCAGGCGCTCACCGCCGGCGCCCTCGAGGCGCAGCCCTTCGTCGCTGCGGTCGATCGCGACGACCGGGGACTCCGTGTGCACCTCTGCGCCGAGGCGTACGGCCGCGGCGGCCAGCGCCTGGGTGTAGGCGACCGGGTCGGTCGCCGCCTCGCCCGGCACCTCGAGCGTTCCGTCGTCCCGCAGGCGTGCCGCGACCCCGTTGCGCTGCGCGTTGGCCGCGAGGCCGGCCACCGTCTGGCGCTCGCCCTCGGTGAGTGCGCGCACGCGCGCGCCGCAGCGCAGGACGGGGACGCCGAGCGCGTCGAGCACCCGGTCGCGCAGGGCGGCCGAGCGGAGGATCAACTCGGTCTCGAGCTCGCCGGGGGGCGAATCGAAGCCCGTGTGGAGGATGCCGGAGTTCGTCCCGCTCGCGGCCAGCCCGGGCTCGGGCTCGGCCTCGAGCACCACGACCGACGCGTTCCGGCGGGCGAGCGCAAGCGCCACGGCGCAGCCGACCACCCCGGCGCCGACTACCCCAACGTCCGCGTCCACCGGCGCCTCCTCGCCCAGGGACCGGACAACATCATTGACACCGGCCCGGCCAGCGGCTTATGGTGCGCTCGTCATACATTTGGATGGCGGGCCGCTCGGGACGGGGTCCGGCCACCTCTAGGAGAGGAGAGCGAAGGTGTCCGCAGACGAAGGCACGGCCGCCCAGACTACCTCGACCACCGAAGCTGAGGACGAGCGCGCGCTCGCCGACCTCGGCTACAAGCAGGAGCTCGTCCGGGGGTGGAGCAGCTTCACGAACTTTGCGATCTCCTTCACGATCATCTCGGTCCTGGCCGGGACGTTCACGACCTTCGGCCAGGCCTGGAACGCCGGCGGGCCGGTCGCCATCACGATCGGCTGGCCGATCATCTGTCTCTTCGTCCTGCTGGTCGCGTTCTCGATGGCCGAGCTGACCTCCGCCTTCCCAACCGCTGGTGGGCCGTACTGGTGGGCGGCGCGGCTCGGCGGCGCCGGGTGGAGCTGGTTCACCGGCTGGTTCAACATCGTCGGCCTGATCGGCATCGTGGCGTCCGTGGGCTACGGGGCCGCGGGGTTCCTGTACGCCCTCCTCAACCTCTACGGACTCAAGTTCCTCGGCGTCGACTTCGGCGACACCAGCCACGTCCTCAGCGAGACGTTCCTGCTGTTCATCATCATCCTCACCTTCTACACGTTGGTGAACATCTACTCGTCGCCGCTCGTCGGACTGCTGAACAACATCTCGGTCGGATGGCACGTGGTCGGGGTGCTGGCGATCATCGTCATCCTCATCGCCGTGCCCGCCCATCACGCGAGCTTCAGCTTTGTCTTCGGCCACAAGATCAACAACACGGGCTTCGCCGGCGGCTCGACGACCGCCTTCGCCTTCTGGTTCCTGGTGTTGCCGGTCGGGTTCCTCCTGACGATGTACACCCAGACCGGCTATGACGCGTCCGCGCACACGGCCGAGGAGACGCGCGGGGCCGCTATCAGCGCCGCCCAGGGCGTGTGGCGATCGGTGTTCTTCTCCGCGATCGCCGGGTGGGCTGTGCTGATCGCGCTGGTCTACGCCGCGACCCACGTTGGCGCGATCAACAAGGGCGGCGGCGGGTCGATCCCCGTGATCACGAGCGCCCTGAGCTCGTCCGGGGCCAAGACCGTGCTCATCATCTGTACGGTCGGCCAGCTCTTCTGCGGCATGGCCGGGCTGACGAGCGCGTCGCGCACGTGGTACGCCTTCTCGCGCGACCGGGCGATCCCGGGCTGGGGGTTGTTCAAGCGGCTCAACCACCACCGGGTGCCGAGCTACGCGGTGCTCGGCGTGTCGGTCTTCTCCCTGCTCGTCGCCATCCCGGCGCTGTGGGGCAACAAGGCGGGCTTCCCGTTCGCGTTCTTCGCGCTCACCGGGATCTGCACGGTCGGCCTGTACCTCGCCTACATCATCCCGGTGTACCTGCGCCTGAGGAACAAGGACAGGTTCCAGCCCGGTCCGTGGACCCTGGGGCGCCACCACACGTGGATCAACTGGGGCGCGATCTTCTTCGTCGCCGTGACGGTGATCGCCCTCGACCTGCCGTTCACCCACGTGGCCGTGCCGTGGAACAGCGATTTCGACGCGACGGCGTTCAACTACACGCCGCTCGTCATCCTGGTCGGGATCATCGTCGCGGTGTGGTGGGCGGTGTCGGCCAAGGACAGATACAAGGGCCCGGTTCGCACGATCGAGACCGACGAGCTCGGGCGCGTGATCGCCGAGGAGGACGAGCCTCCGAGGCCGGAGCCTCCGGCCGGCACGGCGCCCGGCCCCGCGACCTAGACGTTCGGGTTCGGCCTAGCCGCGCTCGAACATGCGCGTGCGCTCGTAGTCCGTCACGACCTCGTCGAACAGGCGCTGCTCGGTGCGGCCGTAGTTGAGGTAATGGGCCCACACGTCCTCGCCGAAGGCCCGTTTGGCGAGTTCTGAGCCCTCCCAATTGTCGACGGCCTCGCGCAGGGATGAGGGAAACGGCTCCGCCTCGCCGGCCTCGTAGGCGTTGCCCTTGAGCTCGGGGCCCGGATCGATCTGGTTCTCGATTCCGTCCAGTCCGGCGGCCAGCAGCGCCGAGTATCCGAGATAGGGATTGACGTCGGCGCCCGGGATCCGGCATTCGATCCGGTGCGACGGTCCGTGGCCCACGATGCGAAAGCCGCAGGTGCGGTTGTCGCGCCCCCAGCTCACCGACGTGGGCGCCCAGCTCTCGGTTGCGTAGCGCTTGTAGGAGTTGACGCTCGGTGCGATGAACAGGGCGAGGTCCCGGATGTGCCGGCGCACTCCGCCGAGGTAGTGGCGGAAGGCGTCGGTCTCCTCGTGGCCGTCCACGAACACGTTCTGACCCGAGTCGGGATCGACGAGGCTCGTGTGGATGTGGCACGAGCTGCCGATGTCCTTCTCGGAGGGCTTGGCCATGAAGGTGGCCGACAGCCCGTTGAGGAAGGCGATCTCCTTGACGCCGTTCTTGTAGATCGTGTGGCGGTCCGCCGAGGTGACGGCGTCCGCGTAGCGCCAGTTCAGCTCCTGCTGCCCGTACCAGGCCTCCCCCTTGGAGAACTCCACCGGGATGCCGGCGCCCTGCATCCCCTGCCGGATCTGGCGCATGAACGACTCGTCCATCGTTGTCGCCAGCACGTGGTAGTCGAGGATGTAGGGGATCGTCGGGGTGAGGTCGCGGAAGCCCTTCTCGTGCGCCTCCGCGTAGCTCTGCTTGTAGACGTAGAACTCCAGCTCGGAGGCCAGCATCGGCAGGAAACCCATCTTCCGAGCCCGCTCGTACTGCGCGATCAGCATCTGACGTGGCGAGGCGGCGACGGGTGAGTCGTCCTCCCACATCACGTCGCACAGCACGAGCGCGGTGCCCTCCAGCCAGGGGATGCGGCGCAACGTGGACATGTCGGGCACGATCTTGAAGTCGCCGTAGCCCTTCTCCCAGTTCGCCATGTCGTAGCCCGGGATGGGCTCCATCTCCATGTCGAGGGCGAGGAGGTAGTTGCAGCCCTCGATCGCGTGGTCGGCGACGTCCTCGAGGAAGAATTCGCCCTGGATCCGCTTGCCGATCAGGCGTCCCTGCATGTCGGTGAAGGCGGTGACGATCGTGTCGATCGCACCCTTCTCGACCTCCTGGCGCAGGTCCTCGAGCGAGAGCATGCCGCGCACGGCTCCGGGCCCGCCGGGCCGGGCGGCGCCATTGATGGCGGCGTCGCCCGCCGATGCTGTCCGGTCGGTGCTCATGGACCACCGATCCTGCCGCGTGACCGGCGGTATGTCAATGGCTCGACCACTAGACCAATTGCGACGGCGTGGCTACGGTGTGCCGAGCGATATGCCGACCACGACCGACAGCCTGACCGTCATCGAGCCGGCCACCGGCCAGCCGCTGGAGGAGCGGGCGCGGGCGGGCGTGGAGGAGACCGACGCCGCCGTCGCCCGGGCACGGGCGGCGTACCCGTCGTGGCGGGTGCTGGCGCCCGCCGATCGCTCGCGCCTCCTGCACCGCCTCGCCGACGAGCTCGAGGCCCACGCCGAGGAGCTCGCCGTGCTCGAGGCCCGCAACGCGGGGAAGCCGATCGCCGACGCGCGGGGCGAAATGGGCATGGTGGTCGACACCTTCCGCTACTACGCGGCCGGCCC
>JAWVFS010000432.1:0-5114 GCA_033855795.1 Solirubrobacteraceae bacterium
CGACCCACAGGCCGAATGAGGAGATCGGCTCGGACACGATGAAGGTGAGCTTGTCGCGTCCGGCGTTGGCCAGCGCCCCCATCGCGATCCCCAGCCAGAGGCCCGAGTTGCTCGTGCCCTGATCGTAGCTCGTGCAGTTCTGCTCGGCGACCTGGCAGCGGTGCAGGAGCGCCTCGATCGCCACGCCCATACAGGCCGCCGGCACGAGCCCGAAGTAGGACAGCACGGAGTAGCGCCCGCCGATGTCCGGATCGTTCTCGAATACGCGGCGGAACCCGTTGGACTGGGCGAGCGTCACGAGCGGGCTGCCCGGGTCAGTGACGGCCACGAAGTGCTTGCCCGCCTCGGCGTCGCCGACCGCAGCGGCCACCTGCTGGCGGAAGTAGCGGTAGTGCGAGAGGGTCTCGATCGTCCCGCCCGACTTCGAGGAGACGATGAACAGGGTCTTCGCGAGGTCGACCCGGCGCTCCACTTCGAGCACCGCGCCCGGGTCGGTGGAATCGAGCACGTGCAGGCGCATGGCGCCCTCGATGTCGCCGAAGGTCCGGCGGATCACCTCGGGCCCGAGGCTGGAGCCGCCCATGCCACACAGCACGCACTCCTCGAAGCCCTCGGCCTGGCACTCCGCCGCGAACGCGCTCAGGTCCGCGGCGCTCTCGAGCATCGGCTCGGAGATCGTGAGCCAGCCCAGGCGGTCGGAGATCTCCGGCGCCCCGTGCTCGCCCCACAGCGTGTCGTCCTTGCCCCAGACGCGCTGCGCGACGGACTCGGCGCTCGCCTTCTTACCGGTCTCGGCGATCGGGGCCTCGAGCTCGGTCGGCAGCGCGGACTTGATCGTCGGCGGACGGGCCGTGACGACGGCCTCGCGACGGTCCTCGACACCCGCGATCAGTCCCTCCATCGCCACCTCGAACTGCTTGATGCCGTCCTCCAGAAGCTTCGCCGTCACGTCGTCGATGTCGATGCCCGCGCTCGCCAGGGCCTCGAGATCGTCCGTCGCGTCCTGGTCGGCGGTCGGGCCCTCGATCTCGGCGTGCGCGGCCGCCGCGAGGAGGGTCGACATCGGCATCGTGTTCACGGTGTGCGGGGCGACGAGCCCGTCGACGTACTTCGTCTCGGAGTAGTGCGGGTTCTTGACGCCCGTCGAGGCCCATAGCGGGCGCTGGACGGGGGCACCGGCCTGCGCCAGCTTGGCGAAGCGCTCACCCTGGAAGATCTGCTTGAACCGCTGGTAGGCGGCGCGTGCGTTGGCCAGCGCCGCGGTTCCCTGGAGCGACTCCTTGCCCAGCGCGGCCAGGCGCTTGTCGACCTCGGTGTCGACCCGCGAGACGAAGAACGACGCCACCGAGTGCACGTCGAGCGACTTGCCCTCCTCCGCCCGGCGCTCGAGCCCGCGGACATAGGCCTCGGCGACCTTCCGATAGGCGTCGACGGCGAACAGCAGCGTGACGTTGACGTTGATGCCCTCGTAGATCGCCTGCTCGATAGCCGGCACGCCCTCGTCCGTGCCGGGGATCTTGATGAACAGGTTCGGCCGCTCGACACGCGACCAGTACGAGCGCGCCGACTCGAGCGTGCCATCCGTGTCGCGCGCCAGCTCCGGCTGGACCTCGAGCGAGACGAAACCGTCGGCGTGGTCGAGCTCCTCCCACACCGGCCGCAGCACGTCGGTCGCGAGCTGGACGTCCTTGATCGCGATGCGGTCGTAGATCTCCTTGGCCTCGAGTCCCTCCTTGGCCATATCGCGGAGCTCGTCGTCGTAGTCGTCGGAGCCGAGGATCGCCTTCTCGAAGATCGACGGATTGGAGGTGACGCCGCGCAGGCAGTCGACGTCGATCAGCCGCTGGAGCTCGCCGTTCTCGATCAGGCTGCGACGGATCTGGTCCAGCCACACACTCGTGCCCGCGGCGGTGAGGGCGGCGAGGCGAGGGTTGACCTCGGTGCTGACGCTCATGGGCGGATCACTCGTCTCCTTTGTCGTTCAAATTCAGGCCTTGGCGCCCTTCAGGACGGCTTCTGCGCGGGAGGCGATGTTCTCCGGGGTGAAGCCGAAGTGCTCGTACAGCGCCTTCTGAGGCGCGGACGCTCCGAACGTGGTCATGCCGAGCACGTCGCCGGCGTCGCCGACCCACCGCCACCACGGCTGAGGGGCGGCCGCCTCGACGGCGAGGCGGGCGCGACAGGACGGCGGCAGGATGCTGTCGATGTAATCCTGCGGCTGCGTCGCGAACATGTCCAGACAGGGCGCGCTGACGACCCGCGCCGCCGTGCCGGCGGCCTCGAGCAGGTCGGCGGCACTGTTGCACAGGTGCATCTCCGTACCAGAGGCCATCAGGACGACGTCGGGCTCGGGGTCCTTGTAGGACTCGCGCAGCACGTAGGCACCGCGCTCGATGGCATCGCCGGGCACGCCGGCGGGGTTCCAGGTCGGGACGCCCTGGCGCGAGAACACGAGCGCGGTCGGCGCCCCGGTGGCGGCGATCGCGAAGCGCCAGGCCAGCGCGGTCTCGTTCGCGCCCGCCGGGCGCACGACGTTGATCTGCGGCATGGCGCGCAGCTGCGCGAGCTGCTCGACCGGCTGGTGGGTCGGCCCGTCCTCGCCCAGCCCGATCGAGTCGTGGGTGTAGACGAAGATCGAGGGCAGCCCCATGAGGGCGGCCAGGCGGACCGCGCCCTTCATGTAGTCGTTGAAGTTGAAGAACGTGCCGCCGAACGCGCGGAAGTAGTGCAGGTTGAGGCCGTTGACGACCGCGCCCATGCCGTGCTCGCGCACGCCGAAGTGGATGTTGCGGCCGGCGTACTCGCCCGGCAGGACGTCTCCGCCGTCCTCGATCGTCGTCAGCGTGGACGAGGCCAGGTCGGCCGAGCCGCCGACCAGCTCGGGCACCTGCTCGGCCGCCCACTGGATCACCTTGGCCGAGGTCTTGCGCGTGGCCACCATGCCGTCGTCCACGTGGAACTTGGGCACATCCCTGTCCCACCCGTCGGGCAGGCGGCCCGCGAAGCGGCGCTGCAGCTCGGCGCCCAGCTCGGACTCGGCGGCCACGTAGGCCTGGAAGCGGTCATCCCACTCCGACTGCCACTCCTTGCCCCGGTCCACCGCCTCGCGGTAGTGCGCGAGCACCTCGTCGGGGACGTAGAACTCCTTGTCCGCAGGCCAGCCGTAGGACTCCTTGGTCAGGCGTACCTCCTCCTCGCCCAGCGGCGCACCGTGCGCGCCCTTGGTGTCCTGCTTGTGCGGGCTGCCGTAGCCGATGTGCGTGCGGATGACGATCAGCGTCGGCCGGTCCGCGACGTCCTTGGCCTCCTCCACGGCCGACTCGATGCGCTCGGGCTCGATGTCCTCTCCCAGGTTGAGCACGTGCCAGCCGTAGGCCTCGAAACGCTTCGGCACGTCTTCGGAGAAGGCCATCGCCGTGTCGCCGTCGAGCTGGATGTGGTTGTCGTCGTAGAACGCGATCAGACGGCCGAGCTTGAGGTGGCCGGCGAGCGAGCATGCCTCGGACGCCACGCCCTCCTGGAGGTCGCCATCGGAGGCGATCGTGTAGGTGTGATGGTCGACGATCTCGTGCTCGGGGCGGTTGAACCGGGCGGCCAGCATTCGCTCCCCCAGCGCCATTCCCACCGCGTTGGAGATGCCCTGGCCCAGCGGTCCGGTGGTCGTCTCGACGCCCGCCGTGTGACCGTATTCCGGGTGCCCCGGCGTCTTGGATCCAAGCTGGCGGAAGTTCCGCAGGTCGTCCAGCGTGAGGCCATAGCCGGTCAGGTAGAGCACCGAGTACAGGAGCATCGACGCATGGCCGCAGGACAGGACGAAGCGGTCGCGGTCGGGCCACTCTGGATCGGCCGGGCTGTGGCGCATGATGCGCGTGTAAAGCGCGTAGGCGACGGGGGCCAGCGCCATCGGCGTCCCCGGATGGCCGGAGTTCGCCTTCTGGACCGCATCCATCGACAAGGTCCGGATCGTGTCGATCGACAGCTTCTCCAGCGTCTGGGACTCCGTCATCGTCGTCATGCAGTCATCCTCGCCGCCCCTCGGTTACACGGTCGTCCTGCAGCGCCGACCATACCGCCGCGCCGCCCCCGGTGCGAAGCGCCCGTTTGCGTTGGCGGTGGCCGTTAGGAGATGATCGGCGCATGGCGCTCCTGGAGCATGTCCCGATCGGCATCCTTCCGTTCGAGCGGTTCGAGTCGGTGTTGCCGCCCGAGCGCTACGAACAGCTCCGCGAGGCAGCCGAGCGCGGCCGCACCGTGCTCGACGGCCGGGTGATCTGGAACGTCAACTCCACGTCCCGCGGCGGGGGCGTCGCCGAGATGCTCGTGTCGCTGCTCGCGTATGCGCACGGCGTGGGCGTGGACGCGCGCTGGACGGTTATCGCGGGCAACGACCCGTTCTTCGCGCTGACCAAGCGCATCCACAACAACCTGCACTCGGCGCCGGGCGACGGCGGCGACCTCGGCGAGGCCGAGCACCGGGTCTACGACGAGGCGCTCGCGCCCAACATCGAGGAGTTCACGGCACTGGTCAAGCCGGAGGACATCGTGATCGTCCACGATCCCCAGCCGGCCGGCCTGATTCCGCCGCTGAAGGACATGGGCGTGCCGGTCATCTGGCGCTGTCACGTCGGCATCGACACGCCGAGCGAGCTCTCGCGTCGGGCGTGGAACTTCCTCAAGCGCTACGTCGAGCCCGCGGACGCCTATGTCTTCTCGCGCCAGCAGTTCGCGTGGGAGGGCCTCGACGACGACAAGATCGAACTGATCGCGCCGGTGATCGACGCGTTCTCGCCGAAGAACCAGGAGCTCGATCCCGAGACGGTCGGCGCGATCCTCCAGGTCGCGGGGCTCAACGATGACGGCTCGGCCGGAACGCCGAAGTTCATCCGCGAGGACGGCTCGCCGGGGCGCGTGGAACGTCCGGCGACGACGTTCGAGGGGCGCATGCTGCGCGCGGATGACCCGGTGGTCCTGCAGGTGTCGCGGTGGGACAGCCTGAAGGACCCGCTCGGCGTGATCAGGGGCTTCGTCGACCATGTCGCGCCCTACACCGACGCTCACCTCGTCTACGCGGGCCCCGCGGTCGAGGCGGTCGCGGACGACCCGGAGGGCAAGCA
>JAWVFS010000433.1:0-5557 GCA_033855795.1 Solirubrobacteraceae bacterium
GGTCGGCGCCCTCGGCATCCTCCACGAGTGACGCCTCGAGGTGTGTGGTCAGCACGCGTAGCTCGCGCTCGCTCGCGCGGCGCGCGCGACCCCGCGCCCCGGTGAAGCCGTCCCAGGCGCGTGCGAAGGACAGGAAGTCGGTTCGCCCGCCACAGCGATGCGCGGCGAGCATCGGGCACACGCCGCCGCTCCGGTCGGTGTAGGCGCCCACGATGATCTCGTTGGAGCGAACGCCCTCGAGCATCGCCTCCCGAGTGCGCGCGGGCAGGCAGTCAATCGCGGTTCGGAGATCTTCGATCGGCCTTCGGCTGCGTCGCATAAGCTGCGCGCCTCGCGGCGGCCCCCGCAGGGTAGCGCGTCGCGCGTCGATGCCGACGGTCCCGGCCCTCCCCCTGAAAGGAATCTTTCAATGAAGCTCGGCCTGAACGTCGCCTACTGGGGCCTCGGCCTGTCCGCGGCCGAGCAGCTCGAGCTTGTCCGTGAAGCCGAGCGCCTGGGTTACGACTCGGTGTGGGCGGCGGAGGCCTACGGCTCGGACGCCGCCACCGTACTCGCGTGGCTCGCGGGCCAGACGGAGAAGATCAACCTCGGCTCGGCCATCTTCCAGATCCCCGGCCGCAGCCCGGCGATGACGGCGATGACCGCGGCGACGCTCGACCAGATCTCGGGGGGCCGCTTCCGCTTGGGCCTCGGCCCGTCCGGTCCGCAGGTTTCCGAGGGCTGGCACGGCGTTCGGTTCGGCCGCCAGCTGCAGCGCACGCGCGAGTACGTGGACGTCGTGCGGAAGGCGCTCGCCCGCGAACGGGTCGAGTACCACGGCGAGACGATCGAGCTCCCGCTGCCGGACGGGCCGGGCAAGGCGCTGAAGCTGACCATCGCCCCCGAGCAGGAGCGCATCCCCGTCTACATCGCGGCAATCGGGCCGAAGAACGTGACCCTCGTCGGCGAGATCGCCGACGGCTGGCTGCCGGTGTTCTTCTCGCCCGAGCACGTCAGCGAGTTCCGTCCGCTGCTCGAGGAGGGCGCCGCGAAGTCCGGCCGCTCCATCGACAACGGGTTCGACATCTCCCCCACCGTCAACGTCCTGATCTCCGACGATCGCGACGCCGCGCGCGATGCCATGCGCCCGGTGCTCGCGCTGTACGTCGGTGGCATGGGCTCGCGGGAGAAGAACTTCTACAACCGGCTCGTACAGCGCTACGGGTTCGAGGACGCCGCGCGCGAGGTGCAGGACCTCTACCTGGAGGGCAAGAAGGAGGAGGCCGGCGCGGCACTCCCGGCCGAGCTGATCGACGCCGTGTCGCTGTCCGGGCCGCCTGACGTCGTGCGCGACCGCCTGGCGGTCTACCGCGACGCGGGGGTGGGCACGCTCCAGATCTCGCCGATGGCGTTCGACTTCGACGGCCGCCTCTCGCAGCTGCGTCAGGTCGCCGAGCTGGCCGCCGCCTGACTAGACCGTCCCGGCGGTCGGCGCCGGCTCGCTCTTCCCGGGCTCGAGGAGCCGCAGGAGCGCCACCACGATCTTGGGGTCGAGCTGGGAGCCGGCCGCCTGGTGCAGCTCGGCCAGGGCCTCCGCATATCCCATCGCCGGGCGGAACGGGCGCGCCGAGGTCATCGCCACGTACGCATCACAGGCGAGCAGCGCCCGCGAGGTGAGCGGGATCTCCTCGCCCGACAGCCCGTCGGGATAGCCACGGCCATCGAAGCGCTCGTGCTCGTGCCGAACGACCGACGCGGCCCGGTGCAGGCGCGGTAGTGGGCGGAGCATGCGCTCGCCGATGACGGGGTGCTCGTGAACCATCGCCAGCTCCTGATCGGTCAGGCGGCCGGACTTGACCATCAGACCCGCCGGGACGCCGACCGTGCCGACGTCGTGGAACAGCGCGGCGAGGTACAGGGACTCGAGCTCCTCTCCCTCCAGACCGAGATTGCGCCCGAGCCGCCAGGCCAGGTCGGCCACCCGCCAGCACTCGTCGCCCGGCTCCACGGCCGCGGCCAGCTCATAGGCCCGCGTGGCGGGGCCCTCCTCGCCGATCTGGGAGAACGCCCAGACGCACGCGAGCGCGCGCCCGAGCTGGACCGAGACCGCCTGCACGAAGTGCAGGTCGTCCGGCGAGTAGGCGTCGGCCCGGTCGGACTCGAGGTTCAGCACGCCCCACAGCTCGCCGCGATCGAAGACCGGGACGGCAAGCTCGCTGCGCACGTCGGGCAGCTCCGGTAGGCCGATATAGCGCGCGTCCCGGCGCACGTCGCCCAGCACCACGGGCTGCTCGTCGGCGACGACGGCGCCGAGGACGCCGGCGTCGGCGGGCTGCGTCATCGGCGGCGCGAGCGCCTGCGGCCCGGCGAAGGCCACGGTCTCGAACCGGGCGTCTTCGCGATTCAACCGCGCCGCCGCCACGATCTCGGCGTCCACGGCGCCGACGAGATGGGCCACGGCCGTCTCGATGGCGGTGCGCTCGTCACGCGCGGCTGCGAGCGCGCGCGCCAGGTTTCCGAGCAGCGCGAGCTCGTCGGATTCCGCGCCGCCGGAGCGACCGGCGGATGCCTGCCGATCGAGGTCCTCGCTGCTCTGGGGCGAGCCCACGGCGCGCGCCTGCGCCGAGCGGCGACCGCCGCGCTTGGCCTTGCGCATCGCGTCGTCCGCCTTCAGTACGAGTTCCTCGACGCTCTCGGCGTGGACGCCGAACGTCGCCCAGCCCGCCGTGGCGGTTACGCGGTGGCGGTCCACGACCCCCGCCTTCGTGACCGCGTCGACGAGGCGGCCGGCGAGTTGATCGGCCTCTTCCGCCCCGGCCTGCACCGCCACCACCGCGAACTCGTCGCCGCCGTGGCGGCACGTGACGTCCTCTCGGCGCACCGCGTCGGCCAGCCCACGCGCCACGCGTTGGAGCATCGCGTCGCCGGCGCGGTGGCCGAGGTCGTCGTTGACCGCCTTGAAGCGGTCGAGGTCGAGCAGCACGACCGAGAACGGGCCGCCGTGGCGGCGCACGCGCGCCACCTCCCTCTCGACCGTCCGCCAGAACAGCCGGTAGTTGCCGAGGCCGGTGAGCGGGTCCTGATCGGCGAGCCTGCGGGCCAGCGCCTCGCGGTCCGCCCACGCGTCCCGCTGGCGCCGCAGCCGCTCCGCCGCCGCGTAGATGAGGCCGCCGGCAAGAACGATCGTGAGTGAGGGGATCACGGCGTCGGCAGCGTCCTGCCCCGAGAGCCCGGAGATCGCGACGGACGGGATCAGGTACGCCAGCAGGACGGCGAGGATCAGCGAGATCACGCGCATCCGCCGCTGGAAGGCCGCGGCATGCACGACGGCCAAGAGGAAGAGCTCGACGTAGGGAGAGTGGTACCGGCCGCTGAAGGCGACGACCACGCCGATCAGGGCGACGGCACAGAGGTCGGCGGTGAAGAGCGCGTCGAGATCGAATGGGCGGCGGCCGGCGGCCAGGCCCAGCGTCATCGCCGCGGCCAGCGATACGACTCCGACGAGAAGCACGACGGCGGTCGGGGCGGCCATCGAAGCGAAGAGCGTGAAGATGACGAGCACGATGGGCAGGACGGCGAACAGCAGCGCCGCGGACGTCGTCGCCAGCGCGAGGTCAACCGGTTCGGCCGAGCCGGCATGCAGCGGCGCCGCCGTCACGTCGGGCGTCGTGTGTCCCTGCTCAGGCGGACCAGCCGCCGAATCGATCATGTGGATCTCTTCCACGTATGCTCGCCCCCGTGCGAGCGCTGTCCCCGGCGCTCGGCGCGCCAGGTGTGGTGCGGCGGTCCGGGGTGCCTCAAAAGAGTCGCATCCGGACCGCATGTCGCGTAACCCCCGGCAAAAAATCCCAGGAACTCGCGTACCCCATCAGGGGGTCACCAAATATGTAAACGGACGAAGAGCCCGAATCTTGCTCGGAGCCTTCGGAGACCCGGGTCATGCGTTCCCGATGATCGCGCTCGGGCGGGCGCTCGCCGCACGTGGCCACGAGGTCGTTCTTCAGACCTGGAGCCGGTGGAGCGAACACGTCGAGGCCGCGGGAATGCGCTTCGCCGCGGCGCCCGAATACCAGGTCTTCCCCACCTCGGGGCGGCCGCTGAAGCCCTACGTGGCGGCGGTGCGCGCCGCGGCCGAGACGCGTCCGTTGGTGGCCGAGACGCAGCCCGACGCGGTCGTCGCCGACATCCTCACGCTCGCTCCCGCGCTGGCCGGCGAGCTCGAGGGCGTGCCGACCGCGACGCTCGTGCCGCACGTCTATCCGCCCGGCGAGTCCGGTTTCCCGCCGTACTCGCTCGGGGCGCGTCTGCCGCGGACGCCGGTGGGTCGGCGCCTCTGGAGCGCGCTCGAGCGGCCCACCGACGGCGGGCTGCGGCGCGGGCGCGAGGAGCTCAACGGCGCCCGCGCGCGCCTCGGCCTTCCGCCGCTGGACCGCGTGCACGGCGGCATAAGCGCGCAGCTGTGCATCGTCGGGACGTTCCCCCAGCTCGAGTATCCCCGGGCATGGCCGCCGCATGTCCACGTGCCGGGGCCGTTGCTGTGGGAGCCGCCGTTCCAGGACGTGGAGCTTCCGCCGGGCGACGCCCCGCTCGTGCTCGTGGCGCCGTCCACGTCCCAGGATCCCGAGCACCGGCTGCTGAGCGCCGCGCTGCGCGGCCTGGCGGACGCACCGGTGCGCGTGCTCGCGACCTGGAACCGCCGCCCGCCGCCGCGGCCGCTCGACGTGCCGGCCAACGCACGGCTGGTCGAGTGGGTGTCCTACGCGCGCACGATGCCCCGGTGCGACCTCGTGCTCTGCCACGGCGGCCACGGCACGATGGTGCGAGCGCTCGCCGAGGATTGCCGGGTGGTGATCGCCCCCGTGAGCGGCGACATGAACGAGAACGCGGCGCGGGCCGACTGGGCGGGGATCGGCGTGCGCGTGCCGTGGCGGTTCGTGTCGCCTGCGACGGTGCGGCTGGCCGTGGAGCGGGCGCTTGCCGACGAGCGAATGGGCGAACGCGTGCGCGAGCTGGCGGAGTGGGCGGCGGAGCACGACGGGGCGCAGCGCGCGGCAGACCTGGTGGAGGAGTTCGCGGGGGTCGCGACCCAGGAGCGCTAGGCCCACACCCGTCAGTCGCAAGCTCCGGGGGTGGGACTCGAACCCACAACCTCTCGGTTAACAGCCGAGCGCATCTGCCAAATTGAGCTACCCCGGATCGCGTTGGCGGCTCAGCGGCTCAGGGTACGGAAGCCGCCTTCCACCTCAGCATGGCAATTTGCGCATAGTAGCGTGCACTTCCGCGCCTCCGCTCGGGCCCGCCGCAAGGATCGGTAGGACCCGTCCTTGCTCAGCGCGAAGGCTTTGTGCTCCGGTTGCCGATGGTGAAAGTGCAGGGCGCCCGGCCACCGGTCATACCCACAGAGCTGGCAGTGCCCGCCGGCCTCTCTCACGAGGATGAGCTTCTGCCGGCGCCGTTGCTTCGATACCTGCTCTGACCGACACTTCAGGCAGCGATAGCGGTCCTCGTCCGGGCGCTTGCCGAAGGTGGTTTTGCCATGCCGCCGGCATTCGAGCTCGAGGCGGTTCGGGCGGTCGGA